>JAIVER010000001.1 GCA_023864145.1 Thiohalomonas sp.
TTCAGAGCAAAGTAGGATGGCTTTGATTCTATCTCATTCTTTTCCATTTCCAGAATGCTTATGTTGCATTTCTAGAGCTGATTTTTCATGGGCTATGAGAGTAATTTGCGTCATTGGATAATTTTGATCTTCTTCTCTATGAAAATCAAGCATTTTCATAGATCATGGGTATATCCAAAAGATGTAAAGAGAGTGTTTCATCGGTTTCAAGCTCTCTTACCAGCAGATAATAAACAACGCCAGACAGCTTCCAGGGCCTTGAAGTCCGGGTGATGTAATAGTTCCCGCATCTGGACGCTGACTGCTTCATCAACTGCCTGAATATAAATGTCTCTATAGGGTGAAGTCTGTGGAACAATATACTCAGCGATAACCTCGCCGATATATCTTGAGGGCATGCTTTGCCCGATTTCTTCTGCTTGTCTATTTTGAGTGGAGCCTTTGCCCAGCAGGCGTTCAAGTGTCGCAGCATCATCTTCTTGTGCATCAGTGTGCAAATCATTCCTGATATTTGCACACTCATCTTCACTTACTTTGATGTTTTGACGTAACTGGCTGGATGCATCAATTGCTTACGTATCTATAAAAATTGCTGAAAAATTTCCACTTTCTGATACAAGGAATCCGGATGAAAATCATCGTTCTGCCGGAATTCTATACTCTTTGGTGCCTCCAAGGCACTTCCCGACTGCCAATGAAGTTCAGGTACAATACGCGACATCACGGCATCAAAGTTATCAATATCTATACCCATGACCTATGAAAATGCTTGATTTTCATAGGTCATGGGTATACAAAGTACTGAACTCTCCGGTTCTCCAGTATTTGAAGAAGTCATTAATATTGATGATATCGATCAACTTATTGACCCCTATAAAAGACATTTACTTGAACTACTCAACTAAAGTTTAGAGCGACAACTAAATTAAAGTATCAGCTTACTTTTCCAAACTTCTTTCAGGAAACAGATATGCCCTGTCATGATATGCTTGTTAAGCTTTATGATCAGAACTATGGTCTGAATTATGACCAGCAAAGTATCCTGGAGCTGAGAACGCAAGGTATCGAAATACGTAAACCCATAGGTCCTGAAAAACACCATCTATTGCAATGGGTAGAGGATAATTTTTCTTCTGGCTGGGCCAGTGAACTCGATACTGCGTTATCGAACAGACCGGTCTCCTATTTTATCGCACAGCATAAAACATCGATTCTTGGATTCGCCTGCTATGACGCCACGGCACTCGGTTTTTTTGGCCCTCTGGGCGTGATTCAGAGCGAACGAGGAAAAGGCATTGGTAAAACTTTAACCAAAGCGTGTTTAATGGACATGCAATCATCGGTATGGCTGAATCACAGGATTTCTATAAAAAAGTGGCAGGAGCTGTTCAAATCATCAATTCATCAGCAGCATTTATCGTTCCTGCGTTTGTTTTAAGCCGAATAAATAACAGTTTTATAGCCATATTCAACAATTTTGATATCACCAATAATCACCCTCATGGAGGTTTTGAAGATGGCAACTTTATTAGTCATAAACCATGAAACTTTAGCTGATCGAAATGAAGCCCTGCAAAAACAGGGCTTTTTAGTTTTATTTCAACAAAAACAAAAAAGGTGGGGGTTAAAAGGGAATATCATCATCAAATTCATCTTCAAACGGTTGACTAGCTGGAGGTGATTGGGGTTGTTGTACAGGTTGCTGTTGTTGTGGAGGCTGATTTTGC
Source organism: Thiohalomonas sp. (assembly GCA_023864145.1). Lineage (GTDB taxonomy): Bacteria > Pseudomonadota > Gammaproteobacteria > GRL18 > GRL18 > GRL18. The sequence continues at coordinate 1,728 of JAIVER010000001.1, forward strand.
TGAAAATTCTGCTTAGGCTGATTGCCGCCGCCCTGATCAAAAGCAGTATCACCGCCAGTGCGGCTATCCAGCATTTGCATAACACCATTAAAACTATCGACAACAACTTCTGTCGTATAGCGATCCTGACCACTTTGATCCTGCCATTTCCTTGTTTGTAATTTTCCCTCAAGATAGATCTGTGAACCTTTACGCAGATATTCACCCACAACGCCGGCAAGACCACCAAAAAAGACTACACGATGCCATTCCGTTTTTTCCTGTCGCTGGCCAGTATTTTTATCTTTCCAAGACTCCGAAGTTGCCAGTGTAATATTGGCAATTACTCTATTATCTGCTGTATATCTTACTTCTGGATCTTTTCCCAATCTGCCAACTAATATTACCTTATTTACTCCAGCCATTACTCATCCTCTTGTGAATATCTTTTTGAAAATTCTTGTAATTTTAATTTATCCAAAGCGTGCAGCTCTACTTTTAAATATGCAGCACCATCTTCGGGGATCACTACTGCTTCAGCAACACCACAGATCCTTGTCAGCTCTGCTGTCACATGTGAAATATCTTCTGTTTTAACTGAGCTTAGTTTCACAAGATAAGTACTCAAATAACGTGGGGTCTTCATAGTGAGTGCAATAATGCTCCACACCACAGTCACTGACATCGAAAACAGGAAAACACCATTTATACCATATAAGCCCAGTATCTTTCCACCAATAACACCACCTAAAAATGCACCCAAAAACTGGCTGGTACTATAAATACCCATTCCAGTGCCTTTAGCCTCTGTGGGTGCCATTTTAGCAATCAGAGAGGGTAAGGAGGCTTCAAGCACATTAAATGCAGCAAAAAAGATCAGAATAAAAAATGCTAAACCCAAAATTGAATCATTAAATGCCCAGAAACCTAATTCTGACAGCGCAATGACCACAATCGCACCATTAAAAACCTCTTTCATTTTGCGCTTGCTTTCAGCAATGATGATAAAGGGTATCATCAGTCCCATCGCCAGTATCATAACAGGAAGATATATTTTCCAGTGTTCAGATGATACCAGGTTGGCATGTTGTTCATTAACCAAAGCAATCGGTATCACCAGAAAAGTAGCTGTCAGTACCATGTGCAAAATCATAATACCGGCGTCTAAGCGCAATAGCTGGTGATCTTTTAATATCGACTTAAATTGCTCAGGTACTGGTTCTGTTTCTCTATGAAATGATAACGGGGCATCGGGAACCCAAAATAAGGTCACCGCCACACCCATCAAGGCAAACACAGCGGTCAGCCAGAACATACCATCAACACCAATCATTTCATTCAGAATAGAGCCTGCGACCATTGCCACAGCAAAAGCAAAACCGATGCTCATACCGATAGTTGCCATGATCTTCAGACGATGTTCTTCACGTGTGAGATCGGCAGCCAGTGCCATAACAGCGGCTGCAACTGCCCCGCTTCCCTGAATAATTCGCCCGAAAATAACACCGTAAATGGAATCAGCCATGGCGGCAACCACACTGCCTAAAGCAAAAATCAACATTCCCATAACAATAACCGGTTTACGACCAATTTTGTCTGACAGCATGCCAAATGGAATTTGAAAAATAGCCTGTGTCAGACCATAAGCACCGATAGCCAGACCGATTAACAAGGGTGTATTTCCCTCAAGTTGCTGACCATAGAGTGAGAACACAGGAAAAATCATGAACAGTCCAAGCATACGCAAGGAATAAATACTGGCAAGTGAAGCTGCTGCCCGCTTTTCGGTTGGATTAAGTTTGTCTATTTCGGTTTCTTTCATTTACAATACAGGCTCTTTATTTCAGTCATTATTTTTTATATTCAATTGTATAAAAATATCTGGATATCATTGTTCTTTCGTTACGAAAGACAGCATATTATCAGTTTTTACTTAGGCTTGTTACACTTTTTTATGGACACAATCAAAATTCAGGGTGCACGTACCCATAATTTAAAAAATATTGATATTGAATTACCCAGAGACAAACTTATTGTCATCACCGGGCTCTCCGGATCGGGTAAATCCTCACTTGCATTTGATACTATTTATGCCGAAGGTCAGCGACGTTACGTTGAATCTTTATCAAGTTATGCCCGACAATTTCTCTCCATGATGGAAAAACCGGATATTGATCATATTGAAGGACTGTCTCCGGCAATTTCCATTGAACAAAAATCCACCTCACATAATCCTCGTTCTACCGTGGGTACTGTGACTGAAATTTATGATTATTTGCGCTTAATGTATGCCCGGGTCGGGATCCCTCGCTGTCCTGAACACCATACTACGCTCGATGCTCAAACAGTCAGTCAAATGGTTGATAGAACTCTGGCACTGCCTGAAGGCAGTAAATTAATGTTACTTGCACCGGTCATTCAGGCAAGAAAGGGTGAGCATCATATTCTCTTTGATGAACTCAGAGCACAGGGCTATATTCGGGCACGCATTGATGGTGAACTCTATAAGCTGGATCGGCCTCCGGCACTGGAACTGCATAAAAAGCATACCATTGAAGTGGTTATTGACCGTTTTAAAGTACGATCAGACCTGAAGCAACGTCTTGCTGATTCATTTGAAACAACACTGGAACTGTCTAATGGTATTGCCCGTATTGCTTATATGGATGATAGCCAGCATGATGATGTGACTTTTTCTGCCAAATTTGCCTGCCCGGAATGTGGTTATAGTCTCACAGAATTAGAGCCGCGCTTATTTTCTTTTAATAATCCCGCAGGTGCCTGCCCCAGCTGTGACGGCTTAGGAGTAAAACAATTTTTTGATCCTGACAAAGTAGTACATCATGCTGACCAGTCTCTGACATCAGGGGCAATTCGAGGTTGGGATCGTCGTAATGCTTATTATTTTCAAATGCTCACCTCTCTGGCCAGACATTATGATTTTGATATTGAAACACCCTATAAAAATTTACCCGGGAAAATACAAAAAATAATTTTGTATGGTAATAATGGTGAAACCATCAATTTTGTTTATGTGAATGATAAGGGCCGTAAAACCACCAGAAATGCACCCTTTGAAGGAGTTATACATAATATGCAGCGGCGTTATCATGAAACAGATTCTAATGTCGTGCGCGAGGAATTAAGTAAATACCAGACCATTCATTCATGTCCTGAATGTCATGGCAGTCGCCTGAATATTTCAGCCCGTAATATCTTTATTGATAATAAAACCTTATCCGAAATCACTGCATTATCAATTGGTGAAACACAGCTCTTTTTTAAGCAGCTAAAATTAACCGGTAAGCGTGGTGAAATAGCCAATAAAATCGTTATTGAAATTTCTCAGAGACTCGATTTCCTCATGAATGTCGGACTTGAATACCTGACATTGGATCGCAGTGCTGAAACATTATCAGGCGGTGAAGCACAACGCATCCGGCTGGCCAGTCAGATCGGTGCAGGTCTCGTGGGTGTCATGTATATTCTTGATGAACCCTCTATCGGACTGCATCAAAGAGATAATCAAAGATTATTAAATACCCTCACCTATTTACGAGATCTTGGTAATACCGTAATTCTTGTTGAACATGATGAAGAGGCTATTCGTGCAGCTGACTATATTGTTGATATTGGCCCGGGTGCAGGTATTCACGGCGGAGAGATTGTCGCTCAAGGAGCTCTTGATGATATTCTTAATAACAAACAATCTATCACCTCACAATTTTTAAATGGCACCGATGGGATTGCTGTGCCAAAAGAGCGAACTCCCGCTGATCCCAAACGTCTGCTGGAAATTAAAGGCGCTTCAGGTAATAACCTAAAAAACATTAATGTGACTATTCCCGTTGGTTTACTTACAGTTGTCACTGGAGTATCCGGCTCCGGTAAATCGACTTTAATCAATGATACACTTTATAAATTTTCCGCCCGTGAGCTGAATAGAGCTAATACTTCACCCGCTCCATTTAAAACAATAGAAGGCATTGAGCATTTTGATAAGGTCATTGATATAGATCAGAGTCCTATTGGACGTACTCCACGTTCTAATCCAGCAACCTATACCGGTTTATTTATCTCCATTCGTGATTTATTTACTGCTACGAATGAAGCCCGTTCACGCGGTTATACTCCCGGTCGCTTTTCTTTTAATGTAAAGGGTGGCCGCTGCGAGGCCTGTCAGGGTGATGGCGTTATTAAAGTTGAGATGCATTTCTTACCAGACATATATGTACCCTGTGATGTCTGTCATGGCAAACGCTATAATCGTGAAACTCTGGAGATTAAATATAAAAGTAAAAATATCTATCAGATCCTGGATATGACCATTGAAGAGGCACATGACTTCTTTAGTGCCATTCCTGCACTAAAAAGAAAATTACAAACCTTATTAGATGTTGGTTTGTCCTATATTAAATTGGGACAGAGTGCGACAACGCTTTCAGGTGGTGAAGCTCAACGAGTTAAACTATCGAAAGAGCTGTCTAAGCGTGATACCGGTAAAACCCTGTATATTCTTGATGAACCAACAACTGGTTTGCATTTTTTCGACATCAAGCAGCTGCTTCAAGTACTTTTCAGGCTTATAGATCATGGAAACACAGTTGTTATTATTGAACATAATCTTGATGTAATTAAAACAGCAGACTGGATAATTGATATGGGTCCAGAGGGGGGAAATAAGGGCGGCACTATAATAGACTGCACAACACCAGAGCAACTGGTTAAAAACAAGAAATCATATACTGGTGAATATCTTAAAGGCTATCTTAAAGCTAAATAAATCCTAACAACTCAGCATAATATTAACAAAAAGTCTGTGGTTGCTTAACAAACTTCATTTAGAAATAGACGCTGAGTAGTTACAATAAATCATGCCTTAATAAACATCAGAGATAAAAAAAACCGGATAAATCCGGTTTTTTTTATTAGCGAAGGATTATATTAAGTCAGTGAAACCTAACTTTCTAATATCTACTCGTCTAGCTCCTCAATATCATCCTCATCTTCAATGATAGGACGATCAACCAATTCGACATATGCCATTGGCGCACGGTCACCCTTACGGAAACCACACTTAAGAATCCGGATATAACCACCTGGACGATCCTGATATCTTGGAGCAATCTCAGTAAATAACTTTGCGGTAATTTCACTATCACGTATACGGGCAAAGATAATACGACGGTTAGCCACTATATCTTGCTTACCACGAGTAATCAAAGGCTCAACGAGACGACGCAGTTCTTTTGCTTTTGGTAAAGTTGTTCTGATAATTTCATAACGCAACAGAGAAACAGCCATATTTTTAAACATCGCTTTACGATGTGAGCTATTTCTAGCAAGTTGACGTCCACTATGACGATGACGCATATTTATACACCTTATATAATTTACAGCACCCAGTCACAAACAGTGTTACTGAATAAAAGTTACTGTAAATACTACTAATGTAGATTTAAAATTTTATTTCCAGCTAAAAGGTTTCTGCTTAGGGGAAACTTAAAGCTTAGTACTGTCTTTCAAAATCGCTGGCGGCCAGTTCTCAAGCTTGATACCAAGACTTAAACCTTTAGAAGCAAGAACATCTTTAATTTCAGTCAAAGATTTCTTACCAAGGTTTGGTGTCTTCAGTAATTCAACTTCAGTACGTTGAATCAAATCACCAATGAAATAAATTTGTTCCGCTTTCAGGCAGTTTGCTGAACGAACCGTAAGTTCCAGATCGTCAATTGGACGAAGCAGAATTGGATCGATTTCTGCCTCTTTCTTTTCTGGTGCTTCGGCTTCACGAACATTGAGGTTAACAAATGATGATAACTGATCAGAAAGAATAGTTGCCGCATGTTTAATGGCTTCTTCAGGATCAATAGTTCCATTGGTTTCTAGATCAATGATAAGTTTATCAAGATTTGTACGTTGCTCAACGCGTGCATTTTCAACAGCGTAAGACACCTTAATAACAGGGCTATAACTGGCATCTAACTGCAAACGACCGATAACAGTATCCGATTCATCAGAAGTGCTGCGAGTATTTGAAGGTTGATAACCAATGCCTTTATTAATAAGTAATTTCATAGAGATTTCAGCATCACTAGAAAGATTACAAATAACATGATCAGGATTAACAATCTCAACATCATGATCCAGAGCAATGTCACCTGCAGTAACAATACCAGGACCTTTCTTAGTCAAAGAAAGTTCAACATCATCACGATTGTTCAGAATAATTGAAACACCTTTAAGGTTAAGCAGGATTTCAATAACATCTTCTTGGACGCCTTCAATGCTTGAATACTCATGCAAAACACCATCTATTTCTACTTCATAGATGCAGGCACCTGTCATAAAAGAAAGTAAAATGCGACGCAATGAGTTACCGAGAGTATGTCCAAAGCCTCTTTCAAGAGGTTCCAGAACAACTTTAGCATGATTTTCTGAATATTGTTGTACATCAACCAGTTTAGGTCTAAGAAACTGAGATACAGAGTCCTGCATGAAGTGTCCTCATAGCATATTTATTTGTTATAACGTCAAAAGCATTTATAACTTATCACTCATAAATAATAATGATAAGTTATAAATGCTTTTCACAAAAGATGAAATTACTTAGAGTATAATTCCACAATTAAGTTTTCTTGAATTTCAGTAGGTAGATCACTACGTTCTGGTACAGATTTAAATCTACCTTCCATTGCTTTTTCGTCTACAGAAAGCCACTCAGTTGGCTCGCGCTGCTTAAATAATTCTAAAGAATCTTTAACACGTTGCTGCTTCTTTGCTTTTTCACGAATTGAAACAACATCACCAGGATTACAGGTAAAAGAAGCAACATTGACTGTTTGCCCGTTAACCATAATCGCTTTATGTCCAACAAGTTGTCTAGCTTCTGCTCTAGTTGAACCAAAACCCATACGATAGACAACATTATCCAGGCGTTGTTCTAATAATTTTAGAAGATTTTCACCTGTAGCACCCTTTTGGCCTGATGCTTTTTTATAATAATTTCTAAATTGCTTTTCCAAAACGCCATAAATTCTTTTGACTTTTTGTTTTTCACGCAACTGTAAACCGAAATCACTTAGACGACCACGTCCTGCACCATGAACACCCGGTGGTTGTTCCATGTTACATTTAGTATCAAGTGCTCTTAGACCACTTTTGAGGCCCAAATCTGTTTTTTCACGGCGTGCTAATTTACACGTTGGTCCAATATATCTAGCCATTATTTATTTCCTTCTTACTCTTGCTCTAACTCTTTTGTAAATATTGTAATTAACAAAATGCTATAGATTTAACGTTAAACACGACGCTTCTTAGATGGACGACAACCATTATGTGGAATGGGTGTGACATCGGTGATGCTGTTAATTTTATAACCTAGAGCGTTGAAGGCACGAACTGCAGATTCACGACCAGGACCAGGACCTTTTACATTCACGTCAAGATTTTTCATACCCATTTCAAGGGTAATTTTACCCGCTCTTTCAGCAGCAACCTGTGCAGCGAAAGGTGTACTTTTTCTTGAACCACGAAAACCTGATCCACCAGCGGTAGCCCAGGAAAGTGCATTGCCCTGACGATCTGTGATTGTAATAATAGTATTATTGAAAGAAGCGTGTATATGCGCGATTCCATCAACAACCGTACGTTTTACTTTTTTACGTGAACGACTTGGTTGAGCCATAGTGTACCTACATTTAATTTTTAAATTGAATCTTATTTAAGCATGTAAACATAATTTATAGTGACTTTATGGATCAGCTTTAATAACAAACAGTTCGTTTAATTTCGCAATTTATTTACAGATTGGTTTGATGCTACTTACGAATTGGCTTTCTTGGGCCTTTACAAGTTCTAGCATTAGTTTTGGTACGCTGACCGCGTAGAGGTAAACTTCTACGATGCCTGATACCACGATAACAACCCATATCCATCAGGCGTTTGATATTCATTGACGTTTCACGTCTCAAATCACCTTCAACGGCAAACTCACCTATCAGAGTACGAACAGAATCAAGCTGTTCTTCTGATAATGCTTCGATTTTAGTATCACCAGCTATACCGGCTTTTTCTAAAATCTGTGCTGAACGGGTTCTTCCAATTCCATAAATCGATGTTAGTGCAATAACTGCATGTTTTCTATCTGGAACATTTACACCAGCAATACGGGCCATAAAGGCTCTCCCATCAATCTAATAGTAATACAAAGAGCGCGTGATTATAGGCGCTCTCATTAGTTCTGTCAATATTATTAACAGCATTTTTTCGTGAATTAACCTCTTGATTAATTCCATTTAAACGTGGATTTTAACCTTGACGTTGTTTATGACGGCCATCTGAACAGATGACACGTACAACACCTTTACGCTTAACAATTTTGCAATTTCTGCAAATCTTTTTTACTGAAGCACGTACTTTCATGTTAGACCTCTAAAAATAAAAATCATAATATATATTAGTAATTGTTACTTTTTAGAACTCTTTAAATTAGCTTTTTTCATTAAACCTTCATATTGATGTGACATGATATAGGTTTGAATTTGTGCCATAAAGTCCATAGTAACAACAACAATAATCAACAGGGATGTTCCACCAAAGTAAAATGGTACATTCCAGTTTAGAATAAGAAATTCCGGCAGCAGACAAACACCAGTAATATAAACAGCACCAATCAGTGTTAAACGACTCATGATCGCATCAATGAAACGTGAAGTGTTTTCTCCGGGTCTGATTCCTGGAATAAAAGCACCGGACTTTTTCAAATTATCAGCTGTTTCTCTTGGATTAAACATAATCGCTGTATAGAAAAAACAGAAAAAGAAAATACCAAGCGCATAAAACAATACATAAAGCGGCTGACCTGGTGAAATGGCATCAGCCATTGACTGCATCCAGCCCAAACCTTCAGAATTAGCAAATAATTTACCTAGCGTTGCAGGAAACAAAATAATACTTGATGCAAAAATTGGTGGTATAACACCCGCCATATTCACTTTTAAAGGTAAATGTGATGACTGAGCAGCATACATTTTCTTACCCTGCTGGCGCTTAGCATAATTCACGGTTATGCGCCGTTGTGCTCGTTCAACAAAAACAACGAAGGCAGTAACAGCAATAATGATCATAATCAGCAGTAATAGTACACCTGATGAAATAGTACCTTCACCCTGTAATGTAAATGTTCCACCTAAAGCACTGGGTAGACCAGCAACAATACCTGCAAAGATGATCAGTGAGATACCATTACCAATACCACGTTCAGTGATCTGCTCACCTAACCACATCAGAAACATTGTTCCTGTTACTAATGTCGCCACTGTTGAGATGCGAAACAACATGCCGGGGTCAACAACAACATTGGTGGCTCCTGCGCTCTGACTCTCAAGTGTAATAGCAACACCTAAAGCCTGGAATGTCGCAAGTGCAACAGTACCCATGCGCGTATATTGAGTAATCTTTCTTTTTCCAGCCTGTCCTTCTTTAGTTAATTGTTCCAGGGTAGGGATCACCTTAGTCATCAATTGAATAATAATAGACGCTGAAATATACGGCATAATCCCTAAAGCAAAGACAGAGAGTCTTTCTAACGCACCACCAGAGAACATGTTGAACATGCCTAAGATGGAATCACGCTGCTGATCAAATAGAGCAGCTAGGGCGGCTGGATTAATACCTGGAACCGGTATATAGGTTCCAATACGAAAAACTAATAATGCACCTAGAACAAAAAGAAGGCGGTTTTTTAACTCAGAGAGTTTACCGCCTCCTAATGAACTGACCAATTGAGCTGCTGATGCTGCCACGAATCGTCCTTATTCTTCTATTTTGCCACCGGCAGCTTCAATCGCTGCACGAGCACCTTTAGTGACTGATATTCCTTTCAGAGTAAGAGCCTTACTAATCTCACCTGATGCGAAAACTTTTACTCGCTTGATATTTTTGGTGATAAGATTCGCTTTTTTCAGCGCATCAATATCAACAACATCATCAAAAGGATTAAGTTCGTGTAGACGGATTTCATCAGTTACTATGCTCACTCTTGATGAAAAACCAACTTTAGGCAAACGTTTTTGCAGTGGCATCTGACCACCTTCAAAACCAACCATTACTGTTCCGCCGGTACGAGATTTTTGACCTTTGTGTCCACGACCACAGGTTTTACCTGTACCTGAACCAATACCACGGCCAACACGTTTTCCAGCTTTGTTCGACCCTACTGCGGGTTTTAGCGAATTAAGACGCATGATCTTATTCCTCAACTTTTAATAAATAGGAAACCTTGTTGATCATACCACGATTTTCAGGGGTATCGATTACTTCAACAGAATGGTTTATTCTTCTTAGGCCAAGACCGGCGACACAGGCTTTATGTGCTTTCAGTCGACCATTAATACTCTTAACTTGAGTGATTTTAATTGTCTTTGACATATTAACTACCTGCTTAATTAGCCGTTGATCTCTTCAACAGTTTTACCACGTTTTGCGGCAACAAACTCTGGTGAACGCATTTCTTTCAAGCCCTTTATTGTTGCACGAACAACATTAATCGGATTTTGAGTACCAATACATTTTGCCAGCACGTTGCGGATACCTACAGCTTCAAATACTGCACGCATTGCACCACCGGCAATAATACCGGTACCTTCAGATGCAGGTTTCATATAAACTCTTGCTGCACCTTCAACACCGTATAAACCATATTGTAATGTGCCATCTTTAACAGGTATTTTAACGATGTTACGACGCGCATTTTCCATCGCTTTTTGAATCGCTGCAGGCACTTCTTTTGCCTTACCACGTCCAAAACCTACTCGGCCATTTCCGTCTCCGACTACAGTCAGTGCTGCAAAACCGAATACACGACCACCTTTAACAACTTTAGCAACACGATTGACATTGATTAACTTTTCAATTAAATCGTCTTGTGCTTTTTCTTTTGCTTGGTTCTTTCCAGCCATGATATTATCCTTAAAATTCCAGACCATTTTCACGAGCTGCATCAGCAAGTGACTTGACACGTCCATGGTATTTAAAACCACTTCTGTCGAATGCGACTTTTGTTACACCAGCTTCTTTTGCTTTTTCAGCAATGGCTTTACCGACTGCCTTAGCTGCGTCACAATTGCCTGTATATTTAATGTCAGACTTTATAGAACCCTGTGCTGTATTAACAGCGGCTATAACTTCAGAACCATTAGGTGCAATTATCTGAGCATATATATGTCTTGGTGTTTTATGAATAGTCAGACGGTTAACCGCTAACTCTTTTATCTTTGCACGTGCTCTACGAGAGCGACGTAAACGTTTTTGTTTCTTATCCATTACATCAGCCTCTATGTATTACTTCTTCTTAGCTTCTTTACGAACAACATGCTCATCAGTATAACGAACACCCTTACCTTTATAAGGCTCTGGTGGACGATAAGAACGAATATCAGCAGCAACCTGACCAACTTTTTGTTTGTCAATTCCTCTGATAATAATTTCTGTCTGACTCGGTGTCTCAGCTGTAATACCTTCTGGCAGTTCATGCACAACAGGATGTGAAAAACCCAGGCTCAAATCAACTTTGTTATCCTGTGCCTTTGCTCTATAACCAACACCAATTAATAACAATTTCTTTTCAAAACCATTGGTAACACCGGTCATCATATTAGTGACAAGTGATTTCACGGTTCCAATAAGTGCGTCGCCTTTTTTATCACTGGCATTTACTGATGTGAAACTCACATTAGCATCTTCTACAGTCATTGCTACTGCAGAATTAATATTCATTTGCAGTTGACCTTTACTGCCCTTAACGGAAATTACTTGTTCGTTTTGGGAAACTTTTACACCGGAAGGAATAGCCACCGGTTTTGTTACTCTAGACATACTTTCACCTTAATAGTGTCATAATTCTTGGTTAGGATATTAAGAAGACTTAAAACTTTTTTGTTTAACTTCCAATCTGTTTAATTTTAATTTAAAAGTGAAGTTAAACTAAGTTCCAGTTTCCTCAAACGTAGCTTCTACTATAAATAAAGAGCCACTACGCTACATAACACAATACTTCGCCACCCTGTCCAATATTTTTAGCAGCAGTATTAGTCATAATACCTTTTGAAGTAGATACAATAGAAACCCCTAATCCATCCCAAACTGTTGGAATATCATTAGCTGACTTGTATTGTCTAAGACCTGGTCTGCTTGCTCTTTTAATCAATTCAATAACAGGTTTACCCTGAAAATATTTCAGGTCAATTGTTAGAACTGGCTTGCTGCCTTCGCTGACGGTATGAGAAAGAAGATAACCTTCATCCTCTAATACTTTAGCGATAGCAAGTTTCATTTTTGATGAAGGCATTGATACGTTTACTTTGTTTGCAGCTAATGCGTTTCTGATACGAGTTAGCATATCTGCAATTGGATCACTCATGCTCATAACTTTCTCCTAATTCTTTCCGATTACCAACTGGCTTTACGCAGTCCAGGTACGTCTCCATTCATTGTATGTTCGCGTAGTTTGTTTCTTGACAGTCCAAACTTACGGAAATAACCATGTGGGCGACCAGTAATACGACAGCGGTTACGCAGACGCACAGGAGAAGAATTCCTTGGTAGAGCGTTGAATTTTTCACGCGTTTCCATTTGCTCTTCATAAGATGCCTTTGGATCCGTCATACCAGCTTTTAATGCAGCTCTTTTAGGAGCATATTTAGCAACCATTTTTTCGCGTTTTAGTTCGCGTTGAATCATTGATTGTTTTGCCATTTGACTATCCTTTCGCCTCTGATTTCAATGGGAAGTTGAATGCTTTTAATAAAGCTTTTGCTTCATCATCGTTTTTTGCAGTTGTGGTAATAGTAATATCCATACCTCGCAATTTATCAATCTTGTCATAGTCAATTTCAGGGAAAATAATTTGTTCTTTTATACCCATACTATAATTACCACGACCATCAAATGATTTTGGGTTTAAACCACGAAAATCACGAATACGAGGAATTGAAATACTGATCAATCGCTCAAGAAACTCATACATTTTTTCTCTACGTAGAGTGACTTTACAGCCAATTGGATAGTCATCGCGAATTTTGAAGACCGCGATTGATTTTCTAGCTTTAGTGACTACTGCTTTTTGACCTGATATTTTAGTCATATCACCAACAGCATGTTCGATAATTTTTTTGTCACCAATTGCTTCACCAAGACCCATATTAAGGGTGATTTTGGTGATTTTAGGAACTTCCATTACACTTTTGTAATTAAATTCCTTTTGTAGCTGAGCTACAACTGTATCTTTATAAAACGTTTGTAAAGTTGCCATTTGAACTTGTCCTACTTCTTTTATCAGTAAGTGTTATTTTTAAGGTTCTGCTATTGCGATAATAGCTGAGTTAATAGTGTGAATTACATTCTTTAGAAAAGATTATGCAATTACTTCGCTATTAGACTTATAAAAACGGACTTTTTTACCGTCTTCAAGAAACTTAAAACCAACTCGGTCAGCTTTACCAGTTGCAGCATTAAAGATCGCTACATTAGAAATATCCAGAGGCATTGCTTTATCAACAATTCCGCCAGTTTCTCCGGCATTTGGGTTTGCCTTAACATGTTTTTTGGCGACATTAACATTCGGTATTACTACCTTAGTTTCACCAATAAACGTGTCAATTTGACCGCGCTTACCTTTATCTTTTCCGGCGATAATAATAACTTCATCACCTGTTCTTAACTTACGCATCACTTTCTCTCTTACGTCTTTTTAACAATGATCACTCCCAAAGTCAGCCTATTTTTTTAAAACGCTTAAAAAAAGCTAATCAGATGATATCACTATTAAAGAGCACTTTTGTTTGCTTTAGTAAATCACAATATTTAGTAATTTACTAAAGAACTTCCGGTGCCAATGAAACAATTTTCATGAACTTTTCAGTACGTAGTTCACGGGTAACAGGACCAAAGATCCGAGTACCAATTGGTTGATGTGCTGCATTCAGCAAAACTGCTGCATTTCCATCAAAACGGATCAAAGAACCATCTGATCGACGAACACCTTTAGTTGTACGAACGACAACCGCATTGTATACATCACCTTTCTTCACTTTACCTCTAGGTATAGCTTCTTTGATGCTGCATTTGATGATATCACCCACACGGGCGTATCTTCTGTGCGAACCACCAAGAACCTTAATACACAGGATTCTTCGTGCACCGCTATTATCGGCAACATCAAGTACCGTTTGCATCTGAATCATTGTTAATCTCCAAACAATGCTAATTCGGCGCCTTCTTATAAAAATAAGTATAAGCATAGCCAAGAAAGCCGAGTATTATAGCATAGCTTCTTTTATCTTGTACAGATAATCTTGTACGCTGCTTATTTTATAGCGCTTTCGGACTTCTAAGTTTATTGCATTATTTCTAATGCATTAACTATTAGCCGGCTTTATTGATAACTTCGACGAGTGACCATGACTTAGTCTTGGACATTGGAGGACATTCAGCGATACTCACAGTATCACCAACACCACACTCGTTGTTCTCATCATGAACATGCAATTTCGTTGAACGCTTTATGTACTTAGCATAAAGCGGGTGCTTAACTTTACGTTCAATCATTACGGTTACGGTTTTGTGCATTTTGTCACTTAGAACTAGCCCGTTTACCGTTCTTTGTTTTTTATCTTCGCTCATTTTCTCGATCTCGATTAATACTGGTTACTTTGAAGTTAGAACGGTTTTTACGCGTGCAATATTACGTCTAACCAATTTAAAAAGGTGAGGCTTGACCTGCTGGCCGCTACCTTGTCCCATTCTTAGATTAAACTGTTCTTTACGCAATTCATGCAAAGTTTCAGTCAGCTCTTCTGGTGACTTAGCTTGCAAATCAGTTGCTTTCAATTTATTTTCATTGCTCATTTACATCACCGCACGCTTAACAAAAGATGTAGCACAAGGTAACTTGGCCGCTGCTAATGCAAATGCTTCACGTGCCAGCTCTTCAGAGACACCTTCCATTTCATATAGCATTGAGCCTGGCTGGATTTGTGCAACCCAATATTCCACGCTGCCTTTACCTTTACCTTGTCTTACTTCAAGTGGTTTCTTTGAAATCGGCTTGTCTGGGAAGACGCGAATCCAAATTTTACCACCACGTTTAATATGACGAGTCATTGCACGACGTGCGGCTTCAATCTGACGAGCGGTCAAACGACCGCGCGACATAGATTTTAGACCGTATTCGCCAAAACTCACTTTATTTCCTTTAGCAGCCAGACCTCGGTTACGGCCTTTCATCTGTTTACGGAATTTTGTTCTTTTTGGTTGAAGCATTGTCTAACCCTATCTTGTTTGTTCCGGATAAGTTACTGTTTATTTACTACTAAAATAATGACTGCTTTAGAAATTATTTTGAACTAGCTGATTTTTTAGAAAGTAATTTTTCTTTCATCAGCGATTCAGTATCCAGTATCTCACCTTTGAATATCCATACTTTGACACCAATGATGCCATAAGTAGTATTCGCTTCTGCTGTGCCATAATCAATATCTGCACGGAATGTGTGCAAAGGTACACGACCTTCACGATACCATTCAGCTCGTGCGATTTCTGCACCGTTTAAACGGCCAGAAACATTGATTTTGATTCCTTCAGCACCTAAACGCATAGCGTTTGTTACTGAACGTTTCATTGCACGACGGAACATGATGCGGCGTTCTAATTGTTGTGCAATGCTTTGCGCAACAAGAGTAGCATCTACTTCAGGCTTACGTATTTCTTCAATATTGATATGCACTGGGATCCCCATCATGCGGACAACTTCTCGCTTTAGTTTCTCAATATCTTCGCCTTTCTTACCAATCACGATACCTGGACGGGCAGTATGAATAGTAATTCGTGCATTGTGTGCCGGACGATCGATTTGAATACGGCTTACTGAAGCATGTGCCAGTTTCTTATTCAAGAAGGCTCTTACTTCAATATCCTTATTTAAAAAATCTGCATAGTCCTTAGAATTGGCGTACCATTTAGATGTCCAATCCTTGATTATTCCCAGGCGAATGCCAATTGGGTGTACTTTCTGTCCCATTATTCTGCTCCGCTATTATCTATCGCTAACTTTCACGATAACGTGACTGGTGCGTTTTAAAATTCTATTACCACGACCCTTTGCACGAGGCTGCATACGTTTGTATGTAGGACCTTCATCTACAAATATTGTTGAAACTTTAAGTTCATCAATATCTGCACCTTCGTTGTACTCAGCGTTTGCAATAACTGATTCAAGCACCTTCTTGATAATAACTGCAGCTTTTTTAGGACTGTATGCTAATAGATCGAGTGCTGCTTCTACTGGTTTGTTGCGTATCTGATCGGCTACCAGGCGCATTTTTTGAGCAGAAATCATAGCATTTCTTAATTTTGCTGAAACTTCCATAATGCTTACCTTGCCCTCTTATCTGCAACGTGGCCTCTAAAGGTTCTGGTAGGAACCATTTCACCTAATTTGTGACCAACCATGTTTTCATTAATTAATATAGGTACGTGCTGACGACCGTTGTGTATAGCGATTGTCAAACCCACCATTTCGGGCATTATCATTGAACGACGTGACCAGGTTTTAACTGGTTTACGATCGTTGTTCTCAACAGCAGTGTGCACCTTTTTCATTAAGTGTCCATCAATAAATGGACCTTTTTTAATTGAACGTGGCACTATTAATACTCCTTAAATAACGATTATTTTTTGTTACGACGACGTACAATAAACTCATCAGTACGTTTATTACTACGTGTCTTATAACCCTTAGTAGGAGTACCCCATGGAGATACCGGATGACGGCCTCCTGATGTACGACCTTCACCACCACCATGCGGGTGGTCAACCGGGTTCATAGCAACACCACGAACTGTTGGACGAACACCTCTCCACCGTGTCGCACCCGCTTTACCGAGCTTACGTAGACTATGTTCTGAGTTACTGACTTCACCGATCGTTGCTTTACAGTCAACATGGATCCTACGCATTTCACCTGAACGTAAACGAACAGATACGTATGAACCTTCTCGGGCAACCAATTGTGCCGAAGTACCGGCGCTGCGTGCAATTTGCGCACCTTTTCCTGACTTCATTTCGATACAATGAACGGTTGAACCAACGGGAATATCACGCAATTGCATGGCATTTCCTGGTTTGATATCAGACTCTGCACCTGACATTATCGGGGTACCTTCTGATACGCCTTTAGGTGCAATAATGTAACGACGTTCACCATCTGCATATAAAACCAATGCAAGGTGAGCCGTTCTATTGGGATCATATTCCAGACGTTCTACTTTACCTGGGATACCATCTTTATTTCGTTTAAAATCAACAACACGATACTGCTGCTTGTGACCACCACCAATATGGCGCGTAGTGATACGACCATTATTGTTACGACCACCTGTTTTTGACTTCTTTGCTAGCAAGGGCGCATGACCTGAGCCTTTGTGAAGGCCTTCGGTTTGAATGCGAACTACAAAACGACGCCCTGCTGAAGTTGGTTTGCTTTTTATTACAGCCATTTCTGTTTACCTCAACTTTAGCCCGGCTATTCGCCCGACATCACTTCAATGGTTGAACCTTCTGCTAAGGTTACATACGCTTTTTTCCAGTCTTTACGACGACCCATTTTCTGGCCAAAACGTTTTGCTTTACCTTTTGCAATGCTTGTTTGTACTTTTGTTACTGTAACATCAAATACACTTTCTACCGCTTTTTTTATTTCCGGTTTTTTCGCATCAATTGCTACTTTGAATACATATTGATTATTGTATTCTGCATTTAATGCACTTTTTTCAGAGACATGCGCTGCAACTAATACTGTGAAGATACGTTCCTGATTCATTTGAGCATCTCCTCAACTTTCTTAACTGCATCAGCAGTCATGATGACTTTATTGTATCTTACCAGACTAACTGGGTTGATATGCTGTGCATCTGTGTACTCAATATTGATCAGATTTCTTGATGAAAGATAAATATTTTGATCAAAAACCTGAGTAACGATGAGTGCATTTTCACAATCTAATGCTTTCAGTGTGTCTGCCAGTTCTTTAGTCTTAGGTCCGTCCATCTTTAAATCAGATAAAACGAGCAGACGTTCCTGACGAACAAGTTCTGACATAATCGATGTCATTGCACTGCGATACATCTTACGATTGACTTTTTGTGAAAAGTCACGGTTACTTGCTGCGAATGTTGTACCACCGCTGCGCCAGATTGGGCTGCGTATGGTACCAGAACGGGCACGGCCTGTTCCTTTTTGGCGCCATGGTTTAGCACCACCGCCACTTACTGCAGAGCGATTTTTTTGAGCTTTGGTTCCAGAGCGACCACCTGCTAAATAAGCATTGACCACTTGATGAATCAGGGCTTCATTGAAATCTTTATTGAATGTTTCTTCAGATACTTCTACCGTCTTTTTAGAGGGTTTACCTGAAGCTGTTGTTAAATTCAGTTCCATTTAAATATCCTCTACTCTTTGTTTGCAGATTGCATTTTAACAGCAGGTTTAATGATGACATCGGAATTTTTAGCACCAGGAATACCACCCTTGACTAATATCAGATTTTTATCAACATCAACACGTATCACTTCAAGATTCTGGATAGTGCGCTGTACTGCACCCATGTGTCCAGACATTTTCTTGCCCTTAAATACGCGTCCTGGAGTCTGGTTCTGACCAATAGAACCATTTGAGCGGTGAGATATTGAGTTACCGTGTGTCATATCCTGACGGTGGAAATGGTGACGCTTAATACCACCTTGAAAACCTTTACCAATTGAAGTACCGCTCAGATCGACGAGCTGACCTTCGGCAAAGATATCTGCTTTAATTTCAGAACCTGCAGTAATGTCTGTTTCTTCATCAAGACGAAACTCAACTGTTTTACGACCTGCTTCAACGCCTGCTTTTGCAAAATGACCTGCAGCAGCTTTCGTTACGCGAGACGCACGACGGGTTCCTACGGTAACCTGAATTGCATTGTAACCATCGGCAACACTGGTTTTAACCTGTGTTACGCGATTAGGCTCTATTTCAAGTACTGTAACAGGGATTGATTCTCCCTGCCCCGTAAAGATACGGGTCATACCCACTTTACGGCCTACTAAACCTAAACTCATTTTATTTTCCTCTGCAATTTGCTATTAATATTCTTTAATTTAGTAAGCAAAATACAATTTGGCATAGATTCCGGTTGATCTATACTCATCTTTTTTAAACGAAAATGCTTTCCCTTTTACGTTCTTAAAGGCAGAAAACTCTTCAATTTGAAGAGTCAGATAAAGCCAAACAAAGCGGAGCAAGCTAAAAATACAAGAGGGCGTATTTTAGTTCAATTTAATCTGAACATCAACACCTGCTGCAAGATCCAGCTTCATTAGTGCATCTACAGTCTTATCTGTAGGCTTGACAATATCCATTAAACGCTTGTAGGTACGTAATTCATACTGATCACGAGCATCTTTATTAACATGTGGTGAAGTCAAAACATTGAAGCGTTCTTTGCGAGTTGGTAAAGGAATTGGACCTTTAACCTGTGCGCCGGTACGCTTGGCTGTTTCTACAATTTCTTTAGCACTGATGTCGATTAAACGGTAATCAAATGCTTTTAAGTGAATACGGATAGTTTGATCTTCTGTTGACATTTATTTTGTCCTGTACAATTTTTGGGTGCATTTCAGTCAGCTGTTTGTAGTATCCAGATAAGGGCGAACCTGTGTGTTCGCCCTTTTACCGTACAATAGCCGGAATCTAAATTAATCCCATTTTTCTAATATGATTTTTAATTGCGTATTTGGTTTATTTGCTACTCAATAACCTTAGCAACAACACCAGCACCAACTGTACGGCCACCTTCACGAATCGCAAAACGTAAACCGTCTTCCATCGCGATTGGAGCAATCAAAGTCACAACCATCTGTACGTTATCACCCGGCATAACCATTTCTACGCCTTCTGGTAATTCACATGCGCCGGTTACGTCTGTGGTACGGAAGTAGAACTGTGGACGATAGCCTTTAAAGAAAGGCGTGTGACGGCCACCCTCTTCTTTGCTCAGTACATAGACTTCTGCTTCGAAGATGGTGTGAGGGGTAATTGAACCCGGCTTGCCCAGTACCTGACCACGTTCAACGTCTTCACGCTTAACACCACGCAGCAGGATACCAACGTTGTCACCCGCCTGACCTTGATCAAGCAGCTTACGGAACATTTCAACGCCCGTACAGGTACTGGTTTGAGTATCTTTGATGCCGATGATTTCGATTTCTTCACCTACTTTAACGACACCGCGCTCAATACGCCCGGTTACCACAGTACCACGACCTGAGATTGAGAATACATCTTCAACCGGCATAATGAAATCGCCGTCAATAGCACGCTCTGGCTCTGGAATGTAAGTATCCATTGCTTCAACCAGTTTAACAATTGAAGGGATGCCGATGTCACTGGTATCGCCTTCAAGGGCTTTCAGTGCTGAACCAACGATAATTGGCGTGTCGTCACCTGGGAAGTCGTAGGCATCCAGTAATTCACGGATTTCCATTTCGACCAGTTCGATAAGTTCTTCGTCATCAACCATGTCCGCTTTATTCATGTAAACAAGAATATAAGGAACACCAACCTGACGTGATAATAAGATGTGCTCACGAGTTTGCGGCATTGGCCCGTCTGCTGCGCTAACAAGCAGAACCGCACCGTCCATCTGAGCAGCACCAGTGATCATGTTTTTAACATAATCGGCATGTCCCGGACAATCTACGTGCGCATAGTGACGAACATCTGATTCATATTCAACGTGTGAAGTGGCAATAGTGATACCACGTGCTTTTTCTTCTGGTGCTGAGTCAATCTGATCAAATGCGCGGGTTTCACCACCGTAGATTTCGGCCATACATTTTGTAATAGCAGCTGTTAATGTAGTTTTTCCATGGTCTACGTGACCAATTGTACCTACGTTGACATGGGGTTTTGTACGTTCAAACTTTTCTTTAGACATGGTTTTATCCTGAACTTTGTTTTGTTTAAATTACTATTTAAACTAATATTTACATTGACTACTATTAACTCAAGCTGCAAAAATATGTCACTATTTTCGACGTCCTAGCTACGTGGTCACACTCATTACACAAATTGTTTACATTCCAATAATTACTTGTTGAAATGTTGTGGTTATTTTCTGAGCGCTATATTCTAGTTTTTACACCTGTTTGTCAACTGTTTTTTGTCGACAATAGAATAAAACTCTCATCCTAACTATTCAGTTCAGTGTGTATTCCTAAATAGCGCTTGTTAAGCCCATGGTCACTTATTTTTGGCTAATAGCTCTATCAATAACCTTGTTTTTTCGTTATCGCTTCTACAACACTATTCGGTGCTTCAGAATACTTGCTGAATTCCATTGAATAGTTAGCCCGCCCTTGTGTCGCTGAGCGTAAGGCTGTGGCATAACCAAACATTTCGGATAATGGCACTTCTGCACGAATTAACTTGCCTGATGGTCCATCTTCCATTTCTTCGAGGATGCCACGACGACGATTCAAGTCGCCCATAACATCACCCATATAATCTTCAGGGGTAACAACTTCAACTTTCATTATCGGTTCAAGAAGGATCGGATCGGCTTTTTGAGCGCCTTCTCGTAATGCATAAGAAGCGGCAATTTTAAAAGCCATTTCATTTGAGTCTACATCATGATAAGAACCATCAAACAATGTTGCCTTGATGTCCACCAGAGGAAAGCCTACGATAACACCATTTAGCATTTGATCCTGAATACCTTTATCAACGGCACCAATATATTCTTTTGGTACTGAACCACCGACAACTTCATTGACAAATTCATAGCCTTCCTGAGGCTCAAGCTTTAACCAGACATGACCATACTGACCACGGCCACCTGATGATTGACGCACAAATTTTCCTTCAATTTCCACTGCTTTTTTGATGGTTTCACGATAGGATACTTGTGGCGCGCCAACATTGGCCTCAACAGCGAATTCCCGTTTCATTCTATCGACAATAATATCCAGGTGCAGTTCACCCATACCAGAAATAATGGTTTGTCCAGACTCTTCAACAGTATGTACATGAAATGAAGGATCTTCATGGGCTAATTTACCCAGAGCAATACCCATTTTTTCTTGATCAGCCAGAGTACGCGGTTCCACAGCAACGGAGATAACAGGATCGGGAAATTCCATGCGCTCCAGAATGATAACGGCATTCTGCGCACATAATGTATCACCTGTGGTGACGTCTTTCAATCCTACAGCTGCAGCAATATCACCTGCTCGTACTTCTTTAATTTCTTCACGTGAATTGGCATGCATTTGTAAAATACGCCCAACACGCTCTTTCTTACCTTTAACTGAATTGTAGAGCATGTCTCCTGACTTGAGGACACCTGAATACACTCTAAAAAATGTTAATGTACCGACAAATGGATCCGTTGCAATTTTAAATGCCAGAGCAGCAAAAGGTTCATCATCAGAGGGTTCACGATGCGCTTCTGAGCCTTCTTTATCATCCAGGATAGCATTTATCGATTTAACTTCTGTTGGCGAAGGTAAATAATTAACAATGCCATCAAGCATTGCCTGAACACCTATATTTTTAAATGCACTACCACAGCAAACGGGCACAATTTCTGTCGTTAAACAACGTTCTCGCAGCCCCTGGTGAATTTCATCTTCAGAAAGATCACCTTCTTCAAGATATTTATCCATTAATTCTTCATTGGCTTCTGCTGCCGCTTCAAGCAGATTTTCACGCCACTGCGCACACTCCTCAATCATATCAGCCGGAATTTCTCTGGCCTCATAATTGATCCCCATGTTTTCATTTTCCCAGTAGATGGCCTGCATTCGCACCAGATCAATCACACCGTGAAAATCTTCCTGTGCACCAATTGGCAGCTGCACAGGAACCGGGTTTGCACCAAGACGAGTTTTTAATTGTTCGACTACACGTAAGAAATCTGCACCAGCACGGTCCATTTTATTAATAAATGCCATTCTAGGTACTTCATACTTATTTGCCTGACGCCATACGGTTTCAGACTGTGATTCGACACCACCTACTGCACAAAAAACTGCCACGGCACCATCTAATACTCGTAATGAGCGTTCTACTTCAATGGTAAAATCTACGTGTCCCGGGGTGTCAATAATAATGATACGATGTTTATCAAATTGTTTGTCCATCCCTTTCCAGAAACAGGTTGTTGCAGCTGAGGTAATAGTAATACCTCTTTCCTGTTCCTGTTCCATCCAGTCCATCGTGGCGGCACCGTCATGAACTTCGCCGATTTTATGTGAAACACCGGTATAGTACAGAACACGTTCTGTTGTGGTTGTTTTACCTGCATCAATATGAGCCATAATGCCCACATTACGATAGCGGTCAATCGGTGTTTTACGTGCCACTTACTTAACTAACCTCGGGGAATTGTTATCGTCTGGATAGATTTGAATTTGTGCCTGCCGGCATCATGACTTTCTGTTAGAAAGTTCTTGAATGCCACAGCTCTTTATACTGCTAATTGCTTAAGCAATCGATTACCAACGATAGTGTGCGAATGCTTTATTCGCTTCAGCCATACGATGCGTATCTTCACGCTTCTTGACTGCAGAGCCTTTGTTTTCAAGGGCGTCAATCATCTCGCCTGCTAGTCTGCGACCCATGGATTTTTCACCACGTTTTCTTGATGCATCGACTAACCAGCGCATACCCAGTGTAGCCTGACGTTCAGTACGAACTTCAACAGGTACTTGATAAGTAGCACCACCAACACGGCGTGATTTTACTTCCACTGTCGGTCTGATGTTTTCAATGACTTTACTAAACAGCTCGATTGGCTCACCTTTGGTTTTCTCTACAACAATTTTCAGAGCACCATAAACTATTTTTTCAGCGATTGATTTTTTTCCGCTGAACATAATAATATTAATGAACTTAGCTAAACTTTTATCCCCAAACTTGGGATCAGGTAGAATTTCGCGTTTTACTGCGGCTCTTCTCCTAGACATAGGTTATTACCTTCTATTTTTGATTCGGTTTATAAAAGCGTATCGTATTCTAAGATACTTACAGGTGACGTCTTTTTGCCGAGATGAGGTCTGGCAGATAATTCACTAGGGGGATCATCGACATTTCAGGCCTGTATGCGCAACTATTTATAAGGGCAGCTCAAGGCTGTTGTTGTTATTAACAGCTAACAACGCCGGGCTTTCATTATAAAAAGTTATGATTTTGGACGTTTAGTACCGTATTTAGAACGTCCTTGACGACGATCATCAACACCCGCTGTATCTAAAGTTCCACGTACCGTATGATAACGAACACCAGGTAAATCTTTAACACGACCACCACGGATTAAGATAACACTATGTTCCTGCAAGTTATGACCCTCACCACCAATATAGGTAGAAACTTCGAAGCCACTTGTTAGACGAACACGCGCTACTTTACGTAATGCTGAGTTAGGTTTTTTTGGTGTTGTTGTGTAAACACGAGTACAAACACCACGACGCTGAGGACAAGCCTGCAGTGCGGGTACATTACTCTTGGTTACCTGGCGTTTACGTGGTTTACGTACCAATTGGTTGGTAGTTGCCATAAACTTTTTCTCTCCACACAATAAACAACAGGCCGGGAACACCCCAGCCTGCAAAGACTGATAAATATAAACAATTAGGCTTTATTTGTCAAGTTTTAGGGTATAGATGTTGTAAATATAAAGATCATTCATCATAGTTACAACACCATAACCCAATCTGAATTGATAGTTTCTAATACCTTATTAGTT
>JAIVER010000002.1 GCA_023864145.1 Thiohalomonas sp.
TTTACCGAGCATTGGAAAATCATTAGATTCTCGAATTAATGATAATTTCCAAGTGTTCGATCCTGCATTTTCAAGTTGATTGGGTATACATATACGCCCACACATAAAAAAACCGGCTAAGCCAGTTTTTTTATGTGTGGGCGTAACGATTACTTACTATGTGGATCAGTTAGTGCATCAGCCAGGCTGCCTGGTAAAAATTTCAGTACAGCAACAGCCACTGTCACTAATAGCAGAGTGACTCCAAAGCCGCCCACACCTAATAAAACCTCAGGTAAAGAAGGCGCATAAGAAGCAACCACACCATCATAGAAAGAACTGCTTACTTCCATTCCTGGGAACAAGTGCATGGGATATGCTTGTCCACCAATGATAATGACATAGAGCTGAGCCATACCACCAATAATAATCAAAACAGATGCGAGGCCAATCATGGTTCTGTTTTTTCCAGTTGGAGCATAAAGAAGAGCAAGAGGTACAAGGGAACCCAGTACAATTTGAACTACCCAGAATAAGAATGTATAGATACCACCATCAGTTAATATAAATGCAGTGATGCCTCTATGGTCGGCAGAATACAGGTTAGTCACATGATAAACAAGAACAAAGTAAAGTACCGCTGCAACAAAAACACCTAATAAGTTCTTTAAACGATTAACAATAAAATCGCCTAAATCACGCTGAGTATATTTGTATAAGCCCATAAGAACTAAGATGAAAAAAGCCAGTCCGAAAGAGAAAGACATAATAATAAACATCGGCGCTAGTAATGCTGAATCATAAGCTTCACGAGCGATTAAAAAACCAAAGATAGAGCCTGTACCAGTAGTCAGAATTAGACGCCAGATAAACGCCGCCATACCCGCTTTCCTGGTCAGACTATTATAAGGTCTATCCATCATAGTCCATAGATAGATACCAACAATACCCATAAAGCCAGTATATAAAAAGATGTTCCAGGTAAAAATAGAAACAAAGTTGAACTTTGTCATAGCAACAATCAATCGATCAGGACGACCTAAATCAAGCAGTAAAACCATCAGACCACCAGAAAGAAGTGCCAGAGCAAGCATGCCCGATAAGCGTGCCAGTGGTTTATAAGGCGTTTTTGCAAATACAGATGAGATAGAAGCTACGTTTAGTGCACCGGAAGCGGCAACAATCAAGAAGATTGCAAACACATGCGGTGTGCCCCAGATAATCTGATTATTCATACCAGTAACCCAGTGACCATTATGCTCCATATAATAAGCAGCAAGAATACCGATTACGGAAATAAGAGAAAATAGTCCAAGGAAGGTATAAAAACCTTTTGTATTCCCTTCTACTTCGAGAAAGTGTAATTTTTTCATTTTATTTACTCGTTACAGCAGATATTAATTGATTAATACTCATTCGATGATTAAATACCCTGATAGTAAACACCAGGATTTAATTTAAGATCAGCTCGAATTTGTTTACCTCCATGTTCTTTAAGCAGTGCTGAAATAGTACTTGTCGGATCATTTAAGTCACCAAAAACTATTGCACCATTACTGGCTTTTACACAGGCAGGTTCCTGACCTTTATCAATACGGTTAACACACATATTGCAAGATTCAACACAGCCCTTACCACGCGGAGTATTTTCTGTTTGATCCGTCAGCACTTCATGTACAAAAGAACGAGCCTTATAAGGACAAGCCATCATACAATAACGACAGCCAATACAACGATGACTATCAACAAGAACGATACCATCAGGACGTTTCATTGAAGCTCCTGTTGGACATACGTCAATACAAGGTGCTTGTTCACAATGCTGACACATAACAGGCAACGACATAGTATAACCGGTACCTTTATTTTTTACGTCAACAACACGAATATATTGTGTTTTTTGATCATCTCTGGAATCTTTTTCGTTGCCAAGACCATGTTCTTTATTACAGGCCTCAACAGATTTATTCCAGTCAACTTGTTTAGAAGTATCAACCAGCATGCCTAAACGTACTTTTGAGGAAGCCCCGTCTTTAAGTGAAAAGTCGCTAAGTGAGCGGGCATTAGCTGTCTGGTATAACATAACAGCAGGAGCAACCGTTAGTCCTGCCGCTGCAACCGAACCGAAAATAAAATTCCGGCGTGAAGTTTCTACTTTAGTAGCAGCATCTTGCTGTTTTTCATTTTCAATATTAATTGTCATCAGAATGAACCTCAGGCGCAATATTGGCCATATCTTGAACTGTCAGGCTATAAGTACCAGGAACAACTGCGTTGTAGTTAATATCCTTATGGTTTGACAGAGCATGAAAATCTCCGCTGCCTTCTGGAATATCTCTATGACACTGGAAGCAATCAATTGATACTGCCGCATACTGGTGACATGAAACACAAAAATGTTGATCATTATCAATACGAACATATTTGTTATTATCATCTTTAATAGCGTGACAATTAACACACTGTTTCAGACTACCATCGAGTACGCCTCCATCAGCTTTAGCTCTTACACCTTCACGTAACGTTTTAATTCTGTCATGCTTCAGTATGTCTGGATGTTGACGACGCATTTCCTCGGAAGGTAATACACACTTTTCACCACTGGTTTCCTGAATAGTAATACTAGGTCCCAAATTACTCTGGCTTGCATTAACAGTATTAAAGCTGGCAATTAATGCCAGCCCCGCTACAGCGAGTGGCAATTTATGCAAACTCTTTTCCTTACTTTTTTTACTAATGAAAGAAGAGTTAAAACTAAAATCAATATTTAGTTGCAACCACACATTTATTCTCCTGCTTATTTTGCTCAAGGCACTTTAACTGGCTCAAGGCTGATTAATCACCTAATCCCATATCAATGTAGCCTGTTGGGCATACATCTTTACAGATATGACAACCAATACAACGGTCATAGTCAGTATAAACATAACGACCAGTAGTAGATTGAGCTTTTGGTGTTTTCTTAACCGCGTCTTGAGGACAATAAATAATGCAGTTATCACACTCGAAACACATACCACAACTCATACAACGTTTAGCTTCAGAAACAATATCTTCTTCTGAAAGAGCAACCAGACGCTCAGAGAAATGACCTAATACTTCATCAGTTCCAACATCAATTGTTTCACGAACGTGACGCGGCTCATATTCAAAATGCCCCATGAACAGCTTGTCATGACTAATAATGTCATTGGATGAACGATTTTCATAGTTATGAATGGCAAAATTTCCACCATCAGTACCACGAGTATTATCATGACCATGTACAGGTGAAGCTTCTGGAGCTAAACCTGTATCATCCAATTTCTTCTGTAATGAGAAGGTGTGCTTATCAACCTTAGGACGTTTTCTCAAATCTACATCTTTATTTGTTAAATAATGATGAATGCTTTCAGATGCGATAGCAGCCTGACCAATAGCCGTTGTTAATAAGTGAGGACGTACAATATCACCTGCAAGGAAGTGACCTTGCTTTCCTTTCACCTGATAATGTGCATCACCATCAATGAAACCATAACCGTTATCCATATCTTCGATTCCGGTCATATCACCTTTTTGACCAATCGCTGAAACAATTAAGGTTGCTTCGATATCGTATTCAGAACCTTCGATAGGTGTCTTACCATCTTCTTCAAGTTTGATGACGCGTAGAGCAGTGGCACGAGCACTATCATCTCTCACGACAGCAATGGGACTGACACAACCGATAATAGTCACACCTTCACGTAATGCATCATCAATTTCATGTTGTGCAGCAGGCATGTTCTCAATTGAAGAACGAGATAACAATGTTACATCAGCACCATCTTTATTTGCTGTATCAGCAACATCATGTGCAGTGTGACCTAATACAACATTCTCAGCGAAATCTTTTTCTGCAGTATTTTTGATATTACCTAAACGACGAGCAACAGATGCCACGTCAATGGAAGTATCACCACCACCAATACAAACTACTTTTTCTGATGATACCTGTAATCGACCATCATTAAATGCTTCAAGGAAAGCAACACCGCTGATACAGTTTGATACTTCATCAAAACCTTCAATTGGCAGACCACGACCTTCTTTACAACCGATAGCCCAAAGAATCGCATCGTAGTCTTTTTCTAAATTTTCGACTTTTACGTCTGTGCCAACACGTGTATTTAATTTAACATCAACACCCATCTCAACAATACGGTTCATTTCGTGAGCCAGCATATCACGAGGAACACGATAACCTGGAATACCGTACATCATCATGCCGCCTAGCTCTGCATGATCATCAAATACTGTACAAGCATGGCCTATACGACGTAGTTGATAGGCTGCAGCCAGACCTGCCGGACCACCACCGATAATAGCCACTTTCTTACCGCTGTCTTGTTCAGCAGCTTGAAATTTGTATTCTTCTGCACGAGCGCTGTCACCGATATACTGTTCTACTGAGTTAATACCAACATTGTCATCAAGCTCATTACGGTTACAGCCATCTTCACAAGGTGCTGGGCAAACACGACCCATCACTGATGGGAAAGGATTCGCATCAGTAGAACGTCTGAATGCATATTCTTCTTTAGACATACCTTCATGAGTTGGTTTTTCCATACCACGAATAATATCTAACCAGCCGCGAATATCTTCACCAGCCGGACAGCTGCCCTGACATGGAGGTGTTCTATTGATATATGTTGGACATTTATGAGTCCAACCAGCCTGAAAAATATTGTCAGTCCAGGTATTCCACTCTTGTGTACCATTGTGTTCTAACCTTCTCTCGCTATAACGAGTATTGGTTAGTTTCTTCGGAGCTGTATCAGCAGTAGACATTTATATTTCTCCTATCAAGCTTTATTTATTGCAATAAAAATTGCTACGTTCAATCTTTAAAAATTTATTTAAAAGTGGTTATAAGGTAATGAAACAACTAATCTTCAGATTCAGTTTTATCATCTTCCTCTGTTCCATCCAGATCTTTTTCCTGTTCACTACCAGTCATGACTAGAGCTTCACTGACAAGTTGGTGAACACTCATAATGGCATCCATTTCAAAGCCATAATAAGGTAATGTTTTAGTAAACTGACTCTTACAAATTGCGCAAATGGCAGCAATGTTAGTGACACCGCTTTCTTCAGTCACTTGTTTAAGTGCTTCCATTCTTGGTAAGGCGCCTCTAACACGTAACTCCATCAGGTCATCAGTCAATAGACCACCACCACCGCCACAACAGAATGTTGCATCTTTAATGGTATCAGAGTCCATATCAACATAATTATTGCAAGCAGCCTGAATAACGGCACGGGGAATATCAAACTGACCACCAGATTTATCACCCATACGTGACGCACGAGCAACGTTACAAGAATCATGGAAGGTCATGGTCAGATGATCATTTTCTTCTTTGTTCATTCGTAACTTGCCGTCTTGTAGTGCACCATAAGTCACTTCAAGAATGTGCTGAGGTATAGGGTAATTTTGATCTAAGAAATCAAACGGACCTGCAAGTGTGTTCAAGAAACTATAAGCAACACGCCATGCATGCCCACACTCACCAAAAATAATTCGTTTTACTTTTAACTCGATAGCAGCTTCACGAATTCTCATGGAAATTTTCTGAATATTGTCATAACTGCCAATAAACAAGCCGAAGTTAGCCGCTTCAGATGCTTTTGAACTGACAGTCCAGGTAATGCCAAGTTCATGAAGCACTTTACCGTAACCAATCAGACCATCAATATGAGGCTCTGCAAAGAAATCAGCAGATGGCGTCATAAGTAAAGCTTCACAGCCTACTTCATCCATATTGAATTTAACTGGAACGCCGCACTCATCTTCCATCTCTTCTTCGAGATCTTCGAGAATGCCTTTTAATGCCTTTCCAGGTAATCCGAGATTATTACCAATCTTATATACTTTCTGAATTATCTGGTTAGAATATTTTTGAGCTTTACCGACATGAGCCAAAATCTCACGTGCTGCCATTGTTACTTCTGCAGTATCAATACCCATTGGACAAAAAACAGAACAACGGCGACATTCAGAACATTGATGGTAATAGTTGTACCATTCATCTAACACATCTTCGGTTAGATCAACTGCACCCACTAATTTAGGGAAGTATTTACCAGCAAAGGTGAAATAACGACGATACACTTTTCTCATCAGATCCTGACGAGCGACTGGCATATTCTTAGGGTCATTAGTACCAATAAAATAATGACACTTATCAGTACATGCTCCACATTTGATGCATGAATCCATAAACACTTGAAGTGAACGATAGCGACCTAACAGGTCACCCATTTTATCTAATGTTTTTTCTTTCCAATCTTCTGGTAATTCACCAGGGTAGCCTAGATCTGTATCGAATTCCGCACGTGAAACGAACGGTCCGCCAGCAGCCATTTCATCCTGTTTGATCAGGGGAACTGCTGGATACTCTCTAAACTTGGGAGTTTCAAAGTCTTCCACTTGTCTAAATCCTCAAAAAATTCCTAGGTATCATTCTTTACAATTAAAGTTAGCTATTAATAGAAAAATAACGCTCTATTCTTATTTAGGTTGAACTTTATTTTTTTCTGCATCTAATTCTGCGGCCCATGGTGCTATATGTCTTTCCTCACGAGGATTATCAACTTGATTACGTGTAGGAGCAAAAAACAAACCAGGGATATGTAGCAGCTTACTAAAAGGTAACAATATCATTAAAATTGCAACCAGAAACAGATGTAGCATTAAAGGGAAATCTGTTGGCAATGCCTGCCAGTCAAATATTAATAAACCTAAAGAAAATTCTTTTACTGCGATAATATCCGTATGTGATATAAAACGCATGACTATGCCGGTTAAACCAATAACCATGAGTAAAATCAGCCATAAATAGTCAGATGGAGATGAGATGTATTTTACTCGCGCAACAAAAATGCGACGAATCAGAAGTCCAGCCAGACCAATAAACATTGTAAATGCCGCGTATTCGCCCACATTTTGCAACAACACTAAAGGCAGTGGTACATCTTTAATAAAAAAGCGTAAATGATTTAATAGAAGCACAAAAAGGCTCATATGGAACAACCAGCCAAACAGCCAGGTCCATTTATTGGAACGGAACAAGGCGGCAAATAAGATTGCTTCTTTAGCCAGTCTAATGGCCACGCCACCCTTTGTTAAAGGAGCAGGTGTGAGCGGTATTTTCAAAGGTGCAGGCACCCGTGAATATTGAATAATTTTTTTCGTAAGTCCTATTATCAGGACAAGAAAAGCCACTGTAAAAAGTAGCGCATAAAACGCTGACATATTACCTACCCATTTATTAATTTTTTAAACAGTGTGCTGTATTTTTCTCTTGATGAGAAAAATACAGCACATGAATTTCTACCATTCAGCAGAAATTATTTTTTTGCTGTATTATACACAACCAGTTGGTTTTGGAAGACCAGCAAATTTACATGCTTGCTTACCAGGACCATAAGGGAATAATTCATAAAGGTACTTAGAGTTACCTTTTTCTTTACCCAGTTTTTTAGCAACAGCTTTAGTTAAAACGCGAACTGCTGGTGCAATTTGATACTCTTCATAGTACTCACGCAGGAAGTTAATGATATCCCAGTGATCGTCACCCATTTCAACTTCATCAATTTTTGCCATTTCACTAGCAACTGCTGGAAACCATGCGCTAAGGTCAACTAAATAACCTTCTTCATCAACTTCGATCTCTTTACCTTCTACAGTAATAGTAGCCATTATTTAACTCCAATATTTAAATGTTAATATAAATTTACAGCCAAGACTGAACGTTTGAATGCTCGGCTACTAAATCAACGAATCCGGCATAATCAACGGTTTTTATACCATCAAGAATATCAGCTTCTGTAAAACCGCGTGTGTTCAGGTCTGAACCTAAAACATAGACGTTTTTATTTGCAATTGCTGCAGATAATTTATCTGCAACAATAGTACCTTTTAACGCACCAACAACTGCATCTTCTATCAACAGAATACTTGAGCCTTCTTTTGATTTAGTCAGACATGAGTTAAGTGAATTACGTTCAAAAGGTGATTTATTTACAGTGTGTAACATTGCCATTTTATCTAATCTCCTTAAGAACTAATCACAAGATCCTGGTCATCCATCAGATCAGCAAGTTCAGCGCGTGTAACAAGTTTTATTGATGGTTTTTCTGCCCAATCATCATCTTCGTAAGTCAGATCCATGATATTGTCCAGAGTTAAACCACGTTCTTCTAATGATTCTTTTTCAACATATAGTTTGTTGATATCATAATCACCTAAAGCTTTATAAGCATTTGAAAAATTCTTCATGCCTGATGCTTCAGTGTTTTGATTGTTAGAAATTTGAAAAACACCATCGTCGCAAAATACCAGGCTCACATCCTGATCAAAAGCCGCAGTAATTAATACAACTTCCAATGATTCCAATGCGTAAACTGTACCATAAGGTGCCTTAGTGTTCACAAACATGAATTTCTTTATAGCTTCACTCATATTGTTTCCTCTTAATCACCAAATGTTATTAAACGATCAGCCTGGATAGCACCTTCCACTAACTGACCCAAGCCCGAAATATGGAATGCCGGGTGGATATTGTCTGCATCTTTGCCCTGTCTTCCTGCTTCATCAGCATCCAACATACCGCGACGCTGCGCAGCAGCAATACAAACAACCATATCCAATTCATGTTCTTTAGCCAAAGCAGCCCAGTTTTCCGTAATATTACGATCATCCTGAGGTGGGATAGCCAAACGAGTAGCATTATTTACGCCATCGTTATAAAAAAACACACGATAAATTTCATGACCTTTTTCTAAAGCAGCCTTGGCAAACTGATAGGCTGTATCTGATGCCTGGTGCTGGTAAGGTCCTTCATTAATTAATAATGTAAATTTCATTAAGGATTTTACCTATCTCAACCAAGGGGCTTCCTAAGAAGCCCCTGGTCAATTAAAAGTGAATGTGTGTAGAAGCGTTAAGGCTGTTACGAGCGCCTCTCCAGTCATCAATATGGAACTTGGTGAATGGCAGACCCGTTTTCTCAAAGAAACCGAACCAGCCGATTCTTTCAATCCAGTCATTCATACGTTCCCAACCCTTAGCGTCTTCTTTGTAGACTTTCAGGATACGCTTAACTAAAGCTGTTGCTTCAGGCCAACGAGGTGGATTGTTAGGAATACCAGCAGCAACCAGTTTTTGGAATGTTGGCTTGCCACGCGCGTTTGAGTGATTACCACCTACCCAGACTGCTAATGTTGTATGAATAGCATCATTAATCAGCATTGGAGGACAAGGAGGATAACATGCACCACAACAGATACATTTCTTCTCATCAACTTCTAATGTCGGCTTACCATCAACCATTGCAGGACGAATAGCAGCTACTGGACAACGTGCAACAATTGTCGGACGTTCACAAGCATTAGCAACTAATTCATGAGCAATTTTAGGTGGCTTGGTGTGTTGAATGTTAATCGCGATATCACCTTGTCCACCACAGTTAATCTGGCAGCAGGAAGTCGTGATATGAACACGGTTAGGCATTTCTTCACGTTTGAATTCGTCAACCAGCTCATCCATCATTGACTTAACAACACCAGATGCATCTGATCCAGGAATATCACAATGCAACCAACCCTGTGTATGAGAAGGTGCAGTAATGGTAGGACCTGTACCACCAACAATTAAACCAGCTTTTTCAATCGCTTCAATCATTGGAGCAACTTTTGCTTCGCTATCAACCATATATTCCAGGTTAGAACGAATGGTGAAACGGATAAAACCATCACCTAAGTCGTTTGCGATGCGGGTAATTTCACGTAATGTGTAGACATCAAGAATACGAGCTGTACCAACACGGATTGTGTAAATTTCGTCGCCGCTATGAGCAACATGTTTTAATACACCTGGACGTGGTCTTTCATGGTATTTCCATAGTCCAAAGTTTCTACGCATTGTTGGATGCATATACTGGAATCCATCTGGAGCGCCAGATTCGATAGGCATTTTAGGTTTTTCTGCAGCCATTGTTATTTCCTATTCTAATAAACTTATGATCATTGCCGGATATCTACTTGATATCCGGCAATAATCATTCAATTCAATGTTTGAAAAATGAGTTATGCGGTAGCAGCTTCTGCTTTCTTGTCATACCACTTCTTAACTTCTTCGTCCCAGCCATCCATACGTACATATGAACACTGACGAGGCTCGCTAACCATATTTGGATCTAAGTCAAGACCAATACCTTCAAGGTAGTTCACCAGACCGATTCGCTCGATCATCTCACCAGTACGCTCATGTTCTAAAGCATTTTCTGCGAAGAAATCAATCATTTCACCAGTCAGTTCAACCAGCTCTTCAATCTCTTCCATGGTGTCAACTTTCATAAATGGCGCAACGACAGTACCCATCATGTCACCAATCTTCAGTGTACGCTTACCACCAATTAGAATGGTTACACCTTTATCATCACCAGGAGCCAGTGCTTTGGTCATGACATTGATACAATGCATGCAACGCACACATTCTTTGTTATTCACTTCAAGTGTATTGTCATCGGCCAATTTGATAGCATTGGAAGGACAACGATCAGTCACATTATCAATGACATAATCACGACCTTTTAATTCCACAAATGCCTTAACCTCATCCTGATTAACTTTCATGTCATCTCTCCAGATACCGATTACAGCCATATCTGCACGTTCGATTGCATTGGTACAATCGTTTGGACAACCTGAGACCTTTACTTTAAATTTATAGGGTAAGGCCGGTCTGTGCAAGTCATCCTGAAATTCATTGACCAGGTGACGCATCAGGCCATGCTCATTGGTACAGGAATGTTCACAACGGGCTGCACCAACACAAGCCATCGCAGTACGGACACAGGGGCCGGCACCACCTAAGTCAAAACCATAGGAATTGAGCTTATCAAAAAAAGGCTGCATCTCTGCGGTGCTCGAACCGATAAACATAATATTACCCGTTTGACCATGGAAAGTTTGCAGACCAGAACCATGCTTTTCCCAGTCATCCGCTAATTGATTCAGGATATCAGCAGTATAGAAGTTACCCGCCGGCGGCTGAATACGCACTGTATGGAATTCTTTTGATTCAGGGAAGTGATCAGCAATTTCAGAGAAACGAGGGATAATACCGCCTCCGTAACCAAATACAGAAACAGTACCGCCTTTCCACCAACCCATACGAGTTTCGTAGGAATGTTCCAGCTGGCCTAATAAACCGCCAACCATTGAATTGATACGCTCATCAGGGTGGTCATCTCTTAAACGCTTGAATGATGTAATAAAGCTGGGCCATTCGCCATTTTCCAGCTCATCTAGCATCGGAGTATCATAGATTGTTACTTTAGGCACGGTTTTCTCCCTTAGGTAAATTTGGTGCGACTAACAAATAATCGTTTGGTATTTTAATTCTGTCACAAGCTATTTGAAAATTTAGTAAATCAGCTTATAACAATAAACTATTAAGCCATGCAAAGATACAGGATTAATTCATTTATCACAAGACACACAAAAAACAATGGTGTGAATTTTAGGACTTAATAATAAACTATTAAACCCTTCCTTATGGGAGACATACACCCCACTCTAATATCCCCTTGGGGATATATCATTCTAGGACTGAAAATATGATTTAAGAAATGAAATTATTTATCAAGTACTTAACTAGCATATTTACAATAAGCTTTGATTTTGTATGACTATTTTTTTTCATCGTATAATATTTCTTTTAATCGTAAATTTGTTATCTTACGTTCTACGCTCATAATATGCTGGTGATTATATACTATCCCGGTTTATCATTAACTGATGAAAATCAATTTATCTCTGCAATTCTTATAAAATTATGGCTTTGCACTTGAAATCATACGATTTAAAACCTATTTATTTTTCATAATATACTGTTAATCTAATTTAATGAGCAATTTATATGTTAATTTTAAGTGAAGTTTTAATTCAAAATTATCAATTAGAGTCCTATGCTGATTTAATCAAATTGATTCAAAGTAAAGCCGCTGCTGGTGAAATGTTTTTTGATATTGATATAAAGCCTCCTTATTCTGACACGCCTGATGAGTGGGAAACCGATCTGGAAGCCAGGTTTACCAGCCCGGCTAAATAATTCAGATTCACTAAATAAAGAGTATTTATTATGTTTTGGAGTGAAGAGGATAGACCGGACGAGTTTCAAGCCCCTGAAAATGTGATTGATCTGTCGTTTAAGGTCTCATGTAAACAAATCAAGCTGGATCATGCCTGGGCTTTAACTGATGCCCTAAGTGAGTTATTACCCTGGTTTAAAGAAGAAGCTCAGGCTGCTGTGCATCATATTTATATCCCGCAATCTGGAAATGGCTGGATTCGCCCTGATGATTTTCAGGATGAGCTGATTCAGTTATCTCGTCGTACCCGACTTAAAATCCGTATCCCCCATCATAAATTGACTGAGCTGCAGTCAATTTCGGGTGAGACCATCTCTATTGATGGTAATGATTTAACATTTGGTCAATCTGAAGCCCACCTGTTGAGTACGATGACCACTATTGTTGCCCGCCATGTACATGTTCCCGAAACAGATGAGAATGAGCAGGCATTTTTACTGGCGGTACAAAAACAAATTAATGAACAGGGAATACAGCTCAGAAAAATGTTATGTGGTAAATCTCATCAATTAAAAACACCTCCTGGTATGATAAAAACACGCAGCTTAATGATTGCTGATATTTCACCTGAGGAATCAATCCGACTTCAGGAACATGGTGTCGGCCACTATTATAGCTATGGTTGTGGTGTTTTTATTCCACAAAAGGGAATAACTGCAGTCAATGCAACAGACTAAATGATTCGCTATACGGTGTCGGAATCAAATGGCAAAAAATATGAAATTAATAGTTCAAAGCTTATGCTTTAAGGCATTTGACTCCGACCCCCTTTCTAATACTATCTCTTTTTGGGGGTGTATTTTATTTTAAACTCATATATTATCAATAACCTTAATTTATTTATAATATACCAATTCATTCATAATGCGTTTTATGAAATTTTTAGGGAGCAGATTCAATGGCTATTACTTTTGAAGGTAAAGAAATAGAACTAACCGCTAATGGATATCTTGTCGATATTGCTGACTGGAGCGAAGGCCTGGCTAAACAGATGGCTGCTGACGATGATATTGAATTAACTGACAAGCATTGGGATTTAATTAATTTCCTGCGTGGCCAGTTCATAAACAATGGTGCTAAGAATCCAAATACTCGTACTTTAATTAAAGAAATGGGTGCAGCCTGGGGTGAAAAAATCGGTTCTAAGGATTTATACAACCTGTTTCCACAAGATCCCAGCAAGCAAGGCGGCCGTATATCAGGCTTACCAGAAAGTAAGCGTAAAGGTGGTTACTAATTTAGTAACCAGTCACGACAAAACTAAACCTCACTGACTTCACTGAGTAAGGCTTAGTTTCGCACTACCCATTGTAGATATAGTATATAACTAGCTTCTAATATATATTGTTTGCAAATTATTAGCTTATAACTGATTAATTTCAGTTTATCGGAGATATTAAATGAGCACTAAAGCAGAACTAATTCAAGAATTAATTGCTATGCAGACTAAATTCATTAAATTTGAAAATGAACATGGTATGCACCCTGATGATTACTATAATCCTGGTGCGGGACATGAATTAGAAACTTATAAAAATGATTTCATGGAAAAAGCAATTCAGGTTTTAGACATGGCTCATGAAGAAAAGAATTCTTCCTGGAAACGTTAAAAGCCAAGATTCTTATCTTATAAAAAGGTCACTATCTGGCCTTTTTTTATGTCTTTCTAATAATATAGCCTACCATTATTTGCATTTTTCACAGCTGCATAACGACTTGAAAAAAGCAAATATGCCCTTATCTTATAGACATGCTAATTTCAGCAACCCCTTTATTTATTTCAGCCGCTCATAAATCTTCTGGTAAGACAACTATTACCATCGGCCTCTTATCTGCCCTGAAAAATAAAGGACTGAATGTTCAGCCCTTTAAAAAAGGACCTGACTATATAGATCCCCTGTGGCATGGCAGCGCTGCTGGTAAACCTTGCTATACCCTTGATTTTAACACCATGACACGGGATGAGATATTACAACTTGTTTCCCGCAAACTGACTTCTTGTGACATCAGTCTTATTGAAGGCAATAAAGGCCTGTATGATGGTCTTGATTTAGATGGCAGCAATAGTAATGCCGCCATATCAAAATTAGTTGATGCACCTGTTATTTTAGTGCTTGATACCCGCGGCATGACACGTGGAATTGCTCCTTTAATTCTTGGTTATCAAGCATTTGATCCCGGCATTAATATTGCCGGTATGATTTTAAATCAATTGGGTGGTTCTCGTCATGAAAGCAAATTACGAGCAGTGATTGAACACTATACCGATGTATCTGTCTTAGGTGCCGTACATAAAGATAAACGACTGGAAATTGTTGAACGCCACCTCGGTTTAATGCCCCGTAATGAAGACGGTGAAGCACAAAAGAAGATCACAGATATTGGTTCAATTATCTCATCTCAGGTTGACTTAGATAAAATCATCGATATTAGTCATCTGCATTCACCCAAACATCTGAAAAGTGTTATTAAAACAACACCTAATACCCAACCAATTACTACTCAGGTACGTCTTGCCTATATCAATGATAGTGCTTTTGGTTTTTATTATCCAGGTGATTTAGAAGCCTTAGAGGCCGCTGGTGCGGAACTTATTGCAGTCAACTCATTAGTTGATAAGCAATTGCCGGAGAATATAGATGGTTTATTTATTGGCGGTGGTTTCCCTGAAGAACGTCAGGCAGAATTACATGCCAACCACTCTTTTCGCCAGTCCATATACGATGCAATTGAAAATGGCCTGCCCACATATGCAGAGTGCGGCGGCCTGATGTTTTTATGCCGTAGTCTCATCTGTAAAGAAAAACAAGTTGCTATGGTTGGTATTATCCCTGCCGATGCCAAGATGGAAGAAACTCCTCAGGGGCGTGGACTTATCCGCTATAGTGAAACATCATTAATGCCCTGGCCCGCTGATCCTTTAAAAACAGCTTTAGAACCTGAAAACTCCCACTTGAGTTCAACTGACGATACTCTAGTTTCAACCAATATAATTTCAGCCCATGAGTTTCATTATTCTCATCTGGTTAATATTACCGAGCCACTCAATTACGCATATAAAATCCATAGAGGCAGCGGCATTGATGGGCAGCATGATGGTATAGTCTATAAAAATCTTTTAGCATGCTATGCTCATCTGCAGGATACCGGCCAGAACCATTGGGCAAAACGCTTCATTCAATTTATTCACCGTATTAAAGATGAAGCTGATTAACATAACGAATTAATGACTATTTTTAACACAACTATTTGACATCACTAATGTACTAAGTGAGATAAACTATGATAAAACTGACAGAAGATGCCGCCAGGCAAATTAACGCTCAAATAAAAGCCAGTGGTGGTGAAGCCGACCCATTAAGAATTGCAGTCACTCAACATGCAAACCATAAGGGTTTTCAATATTTAATGGGCTTTGATAAAAAAAATGACAATGACAGTATTTATGATGTAAGAGGTATTAAGCTCATCGTACATACTGATTTACTTGATGTTGTTAACGGTATGGAGATTGATTTTGTCGAAATCGAAGGTGAAGACAGTCAATTTATTTT
Organism: Thiohalomonas sp.; assembly: GCA_023864145.1. Classification (GTDB taxonomy): domain Bacteria; phylum Pseudomonadota; class Gammaproteobacteria; order GRL18; family GRL18; genus GRL18. The sequence goes on from JAIVER010000002.1 coordinate 15,716, forward strand.
CAAAAATCCTAATGATCCGACTTATCAAGCAGCAACAGAATAACAGTCTATTATTTTTCATTGCCAATTTACAGAAAATCAGTTTTTCCCATTAAATTTCTGTAAACTGGCATTCAGAATCAATGAAACGCCAATAGCTGTACCGACAGCTATACTTAAACCTGTACTTAAAAACAGTCGGCTACGAATTGTGCCTCTTGAACAAATAAAAATACAAGCCACTAGTTCTAAAGATTTAAGCCGTGAGCCCATACGCTTAAAATACACTCGCTTATTTCTCCCTTTGATCACCTTAGGCAGTTTACTTATCGCTATTTCCGGGCTTAATCTTTTAGCACTGAACCATATTATAAGCAATCAGACTCTACTGCTCTGGCTAAATTTCATCTTTTTGCTTCTAGGACTATTCTTTATTTTACGCATTTCTTTTTTAATCCGACACGATCTGGTCACGCCGTTTATACACTTGCGTAACTGGGCTCTGCAAATGAAAAAAAAGGATTACACAGCCCGATTACCCATGCCGAAAAGTGGTGAATTTGCAAAACTGGCTGTCGATATCAATTCTTTAAGCGACAAATTACAAAGTTTATCAGCAGAGTTTCAACAAGAAGTTGATAAACAAACTCATAAGGTTGAGGAAAAAAATCATTCCCTCAACATTCTCTATGAAGTTGCCAAATCAATGAATCGTTCTGAAGATCTGGACGATCTCTTATCCCGTTTCTTACAAATGCTCATCAATTTAACTCATGCCAAAGCAGGTACTGTACGCTTACGCACTGAAGATGATCAGTTAAAAATGGTGGCTTCCATGGGGCTTAATGAAGACTTTGTCAGAGAAGAACACTACGTCCCTATAAAACGCTGCCTGTGCGGCACATCCTTAACTCAGGGTTCAGTTGAATGTGGTATATCCGTTAAAAATTGCAGTAAATTATCAGGCACTGAACTGTTTGCAGGCAATGATGCAGAAATAATCGCCGTACCATTAGAACATCAGGGTGTACATCTGGGTATTTATAATTTGTTTATTGATAAGCCCAATGTCTATATGAGTGAAGATTTATCCGAATTATTAACCAGTATTGGTAAACATCTGGGTATGGCCATTGAAAAATCCAATCTTGATAAAGATTCGCGACAACACTCCATCATGAAAGAAAGAACCCTTCTGGCTCACGAGCTGCATGACTCTCTAGCACAAACATTAGCCAGTTTACGTTTTCAGGTGTCTATAATGGAAGAAAATATTCTGGAAAACATCCCGGTTAATCGTGATGAAGTGACTCGCCTGCACGAAAGTATTGATGAAGCCTATCGGGAAGTCAGAGGCTTGATCACTCATTTTAGAGCCCCCATGAACAAATGCGGACTCATCCCATCATTAGAACAATTAATTTCTAATTTTCAATCCAACTGTAACATCCCCATCTTTTTTCAAAATGAGTGGTCTATTGATTTAAAATCTGAACAGGAATTCCAGATTGTGCGCATTGTTCAGGAGTCACTGGCTAATGTAAGAAAGCATAGTAAAGCCCGTACAGTTCGAATACTCGCTCGCAGTCCTAAAATATCTGATAACTCTTCACTCACTAATGACTCTAAAAATAACCACTGTGAAATTCTTATTGAAGATGATGGGATCGGTATGAAAAATCCTAATCTAACGAATAGTTTAGGTGAACATATTGGTATGAGTGTTATGGAAGAACGAGCTCGACGTATTGGCGGTACAATATCAATTGAAACAGAGGCTGGTGAGGGCACCCAAATTCTGTTAACATTTCCTTCGCAGACTGTTATTGAAAAATCAGTCAAGTTTTTCCCCGGGTTAATAAATGTAAATAGCCATGCTAAATAATAGACCGTGTACTAATCACTTTAAATCGTCCGCTTTTAACTAAAGTTTTAATTATAAAAAGACAGAATCTATGAAAGTTTTATTAATTGATGATCACACACTTTTCCGTGCAGGGCTGCAGGGTTTGCTGGAAAGAATGGGGATTGAAGTCCTTGCCAGTGCCGGTAGTGGTCAGGAAGGCTTGAAAATTGTCAGTGAAAAAAAACCTGATGTAGTCCTGCTTGATATGCGCATGCCGGATATGGACGGCATTGAAGTATTAAAAAGTCTTCGTGAACAAGGTGAAAAAATGCCTATCGCCATTCTCACCACAGTGGATGATGAGCGAGACTTAATTGAAGCCCTGCAATGCGGTGCACAAGGTTTCTTACTCAAAGGTATGCAGCCTGATGAACTGCTCACAGCCCTACAGGATATTCACAATGGCAAAACAGTTGTAGCACCTGATCTAACCCCTATTTTAGCAAAAGTTGTTCAAGGGCATGTGCCGCCGGCACCTGAACCCAGTCCTTTTTCAGGACTCACTCCCAGAGAAACCGAGATTCTTTTTCTTCTGGCTGAAGGCCAGAGTAATAAAGTCATTGCCCGCAATCTGGATATTTCCGATGGTACGGTCAAACTGCATGTAAAAGCCATCCTGAGAAAGCTCAATATTCATTCTCGTGTAGAAGCTGCGGTTATGGCAGTTCAGCATGGACTGTTAAAAAAATCAGACTCATGATTTACGCAACCAATACCTAACAAAAAGCTAACAAAAATTATTATGACTGCTATCACATTTAATCAATTATTAAAAAATGCTCAACATGAAGTAGATGAACTATTCCCATGGGATGTTGAGGAAATGCTTGAGAGCAAAGAAGACTTCATGATATTAGATATCCGTGAGCCTTATGAATACCGCAACATGTGGATAAAAGGTTCTCTCAATGTTGCCCGCGGCGTATTAGAATCAGCCTGTGAATGGGGCTATGATGAAACTATACCTGAATTAGTTCGTGCCAGAGATAAAAAAATACTACTGGTATGCCGTTCCGGTAACCGCAGCCTGTTGGCGGCCCAAACCATGAAGCAAATGGGGTTTGAGCATACCCATTCTTTAAAAACAGGTCTCAAAGGCTGGAATGAATATGATCTGCCATTATTTAACGATGATGGTGAAGTTGATCTTGAAGCAGCTGAAGCTTATCACATTCCAAGAGTGAACGATGATCAGTTAGGACCTTAGTTATTCTGTTTGTTGTATCTATTCAGAATATTTCTTAAATACCACTATTAAATCTTAAGGATAAGGATATTTTGCATATTAGAAGCTTATAAATAAGCTTCTAATATCATTTGACAATTTCCTTGCCTGCTCCATAATAATTCAATATAAAATCAATTCAATTAGGTTAATATTTTCTATGTACAAAAGTTTCAGTAATTTACTGCTCATGGTTAAAAGTAAACCCGTTGATGATTTAACCAGAGTACCGCCATTAGGGATGGACGTTAAATCAATAACTGACTGCTTTAGATATTATTACAATCACACTTTGGGGCGAAGTAAAGATTGTAAGGCAACTCATTATCCTTACAAAGCATTAAGCTTTACTTTACGCGATCGCCTGATGGAGCGCTGGAAGAATACTCAATTTACTTACGAAGACAGTGACTGTAAACGCACCTATTACCTCTCATTAGAATTTTTAATGGGTCGAGCATTAAGCAATTGCATGCTTAATCTGGATCTAAATGAAGCCGTTCAGGAATCATTTTATCAATTAGGTCTGGATATGGAAGAGATTGCCGATACTGAACAGGATGCAGGGCTAGGCAATGGCGGTCTGGGACGTCTTGCAGCCTGTTTTCTCGATAGTTGTGCAAGCTTACAATTGCCTGTAAAAGGTTATGGCCTACGCTATGAATACGGCATGTTCAGACAACACATTGAAGGGGGTCATCAGGTTGAGGAAACTGACCATTGGCTGTTAAATGGCAATCCATGGGAACTAGAACGCCCCGAGTATACACAACGTGTCAAATTTGGCGGCCACACAGAATACCATAGAAACAAAGACGGTAAACTGAATGTTTGTTGGAATGGCACCAGAGATGTACTGGCAATCCCCTATGATATTCCCATTCCTGGCTTTAAAAATGGCACCGTTAATACTCTGCGCCTGTGGAAGGCTGCCGCAACAGATGAATTTGACCTCAATGAATTTAATTCCGGCAGTTATACCGAAGCCGTTGAAGAAAAAAATTCAGCCGAGCATATTACTATGGTGCTCTACCCAAATGACGCCAGTGAAAATGGTAAAGAGCTACGCCTGCGTCAGCAATATTTTCTTGCTTCAGCCAGTTTACAGGATGTCATCCGTGAATGGCTAAAAAACCATAATAATTTTAGCAATTTTGCTGAAAAAAATTGTTTTCAGCTTAATGATACTCACCCGACAGTTTCTATCGCTGAATTTATGCGTCTGCTGATTGATGACTATAATCACTCCTGGGATGATGCCTGGGCGATTACCAGCAAAACAATGGCTTACACCAATCACACTCTTCTGCCAGAAGCACTGGAAAAATGGTCTGTTGGTTTATTTAAGTGTCTATTACCACGGTTATTGGAAATTATTTTTGAAATTAACTCACGATTTTTAAAAGAAGTAGCCATGCACTGGCCTGGGGATTCAGAACGTATACAACGCATGTCCATTATTAAAGAAGGCCCTGTCGCTCATGTGCGTATGGCCTATCTGGCTATTGTCGGCAGTTTTTCTGTCAATGGGGTTACAGCATTACATACAGAGCTGTTACAAAAGGGCCTTTTTAACGACTTCTATCAACTCTGGCCTCATAAGTTTAATAATAAAACTAATGGCGTAACACCAAGACGCTGGTTAGCGGGCTGTAACCCCCAATTACGCCAATTGATCAGTAAGCATATCGGTGAAAAATGGATTAAGGATCTGTCACAATTAAAACAATTAAAAAAACATGTAAACAAAAAAGAATTTCGTAATCAGTGGCAAAAAATTAAACTGGCCAATAAAGTGAAATTAGCAAATTTGGTTAAAACACAATGTAAAATAGATTTTAACACTGATGCATTATTTGATGTTCAAGTGAAGCGAATTCATGAGTATAAACGACAACTACTGAATCTTCTGCATGTGATTCATTTGTACAATCGAATTAAAGCTGGCGATACAAAAAACTGGACTAGCCGTTGTGTATTAATTGGCGGTAAAGCTGCGCCTGGTTATGCTATGGCAAAACTCATTATCAAACTGACCAATAATATTGCTGATATCATTAACAACGATCCTGAAGCAGTTGGTCTTCTAAAGGTCGCATTTTTCCCCAACTACAATGTCTCAGCAATGGAAGTTATTTGTCCCGGTACTGATCTTTCTGAACAAATATCAACAGCCGGAAAAGAAGCATCAGGAACCGGCAATATGAAGTTTATGATGAATGGCGCTCTGACCATTGGTACTTTAGATGGTGCCAATATTGAGATTAGAGAAGAAGTCGGAGATGAAAACTTTTTTCTTTTTGGTTTAACGGCAGAAGAAGTTGAATCATCACGAGGTCATTATGATCCAATGGCCATTATTAATGGCGATAGAGATATATTAAATGTTCTGACAATGCTGGAATCAGACTACTTTAATCAATATGAACCCAATCTGTTTGATCCCATTATTCATTCACTTAAAAATCCGCATGATATGTGGATGACTCTGGCTGATCTTCGTTCTTATATTGATGCTCAGCAGGAAGTCTCAGCAGCCTATCAGGACAGCAAACGCTGGATGACAATGAGTATTATTAATAGCCTTTCCAGTAGTAAATTTTCTACGGACAGAACAATGGAAGAGTATAATCGTGATATCTGGAAGCTGGATAAAATAGCACCTTATCCTGTAAAATAGTATTTAGCCCGCTATTAACGACATAAATATCTCATCTTAATTCCCCCCCTCTTTAAAGTAAGGAGAGGTAAGGTGAGATATTATACCCAATCAACTTGAAAATGCAGGATCGAACACTTGGAAATTATCATTAATTCGAGAATCTAATGATTTTCCAATGCTCGG
>JAIVER010000003.1 GCA_023864145.1 Thiohalomonas sp.
ATGGGCTGTGAGAGTAATTTGCGTCATTGGATAATTTTGATCTTCTTCTCTATGAAAATCAAGCATTTTCATAGGTCATGGGTATATCAGCCCTACACTATCAAATGTAATACTAGTGTATGATTATTTAAAGTGCAATCCGTGCTATAATTTTCTAGTTCTTTACCAGCAACAACTATCAATCCAGTTAAACTTTAGAAGCCTGTTTACATGAAAAAAGTTCTTCAACAATCCTCAGCCAGCCTCGATCGTCTGCTGCAGCACAGCCGCTACCTCGAATACTTATCCAGGCGAGTATTGACTTATCTTCCTGCAGAATTTGCTGAAAAAATTTCAGTGCTCGGTTTTTCCAATAAAAACAAGCAAAAAAAAGATGATCAATACGCTCTGATCATTGCCACTATCAGTCCTGCATGGGCGAGTAAGTTACGCTTTTATACACCGACATTAAAACGTTCTCTATGTGCAGAGCCGCAATTCAGCCAGCTAAAAAAAATAGTAATCAGAGTAACTTCTTCAACAACAGCAGTCAAAAAAGACCAAAAAAATCCTGTTTATTCACAAAATTCTGCAACCATTATACAAGATAGTGCAGAACATATTGAAAATGATGATTTAAAAGAAGCCTTAATGCGTTTAGCTCACAATGTCGAGAAAGGTCGCTAAACAACTTGCGTTACAGCGAATTTACGCCGATACAATTGACTTCATATAGGAAATTGGAGCCAGTTTTTCATCTTCAAAAATGACTTCTTCCCAGGCTGATTCATCTGCCAGCAATTCACGTAAGATCTTGTTATTTAAGGCATGTCCAGCCTTATGGCCGCTAAAAGAACCAATCAGACTACTACCTAATAAATAAAGGTCACCAATGGCATCCAGAATTTTATGTTTAACAAATTCATCTTCATAACGCAAACCATCTTCGTTGAGGACTCGATATTCATCCATTACGATAGCATTATTTAAACTGCCGCCTAATGCCAGGTTATTGGCTCTAAGCTGTTCGATTTGATTCATAAAACCAAATGTTCTGGCACGGCTGACTTCACGTACAAAGGAAGTAGAAGAAAAGTCCATTTCGGCACTTTGTAAACGCCCTTGAATAGCAGGATGTTCAAAATCAATAATAAATGACACTTTAAAACCTTCATAAGGCTCAAAGCGCACCCATTTATCACCTTCTTCAACCATTACATTACGCTTGATTCGAATAAAACGTTTAGCTGCTGATTGTTCAACAATGCCCGCCGATTGCAGTAAAAAGACAAACGGCCCTGCACTACCATCCATAATAGGTACTTCAGGTGCACTTAAATCAATATAAGCGTTATCAATCCCCATACCGGCCATTGCCGATAATAAATGCTCAACCGTCGATATTTTTACACCATCTTTAACAAGAGTCGTTGACAAGGTGGTATCACCAACATTCTCAGCCCTCGCAGGTATCTCCATTGGCGTTTCAAGATCAACCCTGCGAAAGATAATACCTGTATTAACTGGCGCCGGTCTCAGTGTTAAATACACTTTTTCGCCCGAGTGCAAGCCAACACCTGTTGCCTTGATGCTATTTTTTAACGTACGTTGTTTTATCATTTACGCTATTCCTGAGTTGATGATAAAGCCCTCAAACAGCTGATTTTATCATATCAACCAGAATTTTCCTACCTAAGGTTTTCCCTGATATTATGAGTAATTAGCCTCTATAGAAAATTTTATTAACTAATTTCTCAGCATAACAGGCTGCCTATAATAGTATTTATTGTTGTTATATTTAGTTCACAGCAGCTGCACTGAGAGCCATATAACTACAGATCTTGAATAAGCACATCTCTAACTAAGCCATCTCTAAATAACCAAAGCTCAAGAGACCAGCTTTAGTCATTTTGACGACGTAAAAAAGCAGGAATATCAAGATATTTTAAATCTTCAGTTTCACCGCCAGTCGTATATTCATCACCTGAAACTTTTTGGGTGATCACAAACTCTTCAACAATCGAATTAGTATCAATTGATTGAATGTTTTCTGCTCGTTTTTGCTCAGGCTTGACCAGCTTGATTTCAGGGTTTTCTACTACAACATTGTCCGCTACACCAATACCTGTGGCAACAACAGTCACGCACATTTCACCATTCATTTCAGGATCAATTACAGTACCCACTACAACGGTTGCATTGTCGGCAGCAAATTTTTTGATTGAATTACCAACATCTTCAAATTCACCAATAGACATATCCATACCAGCAGTCACATTAACCAGAATACCCTTAGCACCTGAAAGATCAACGTCTTCAAGTAAAGGACTTGAGATTGCACGTTCAGCGGCTTCGATTGCACGATCTTCACCAGTAGCACTACCAGTACCCATCATTGCCATACCCATTTCTGACATCACAGTACGGACATCAGCGAAATCCACATTAATTAAGCCTGGACGGGTGATCAATTCAGCAATACCCTGAACAGCATTTAGCAACACATTATTTGCTTCTTTAAATGCATCCAGCAATGTTGTGCCTTTACCAAGAACAGCCTGAAGCTTTTCATTAGGGATAGTAATTAATGAATCAACATATTCACGTAATTCACCGATACCCTCTTCTGCCTGTCCCATACGACGTGGACCTTCCCATGGAAAAGGTTTTGTTACCACAGCAACAGTTAAAATACCCATTTCTTTTGCCAGTTCAGCAACAATAGGTGCAGCACCAGTGCCTGTACCACCACCCATGCCGGCAGTAATAAATAACATATCAGTACCAGCAATGGCTTCCATAATACGCTCACGATCTTCAATTGCCGCTTCACGTCCCACACCTGGATTTGCGCCGGCTCCCAAACCTTTGGTAATTTCATTACCAATTTGTAATACCGTACGGGCTGATGAATGCGCCAATGCCTGAGCATCAGTGTTAGCACAGATAAAATCAACACCTTCAATATTACTAATTGCCATGTGTTCAACAGCATTACCACCGCCGCCGCCGACACCCATCACCTTAATTACTGCACGATCACTTGAGGTATCCATTAATTCAAACATTCCCACTTACTCCTAATTCACGCCAATGAAAAAAACACATTAAAATAAAAAATTCAATCATCCCAACTTACTGCTTATCTGTTAAATATCGTTGAGCATTCATCACAACATTTCCTTACAACAATGATTCAGAAGTTACCCTGAAACCACTTCTTCATCTTGGCAAAAATTCCAGAAAAGCCTTTGTGTTCTGAGAATTCAAAACCACTCACTTCCTGATTCTGTTTGCCAAATAGTATCAATCCCACACCAGTTGCATATCGGGGATCTTTAACCATATCATTTAAACCATCCATATCCAGGGGCGTACCAATTCGAACGGGCATATGAAATACTTCTTCTGCCAATTCAACCGCTCCTTCCATTTTTGAACTACCTCCGGTTAATACCACACCTGAAGCACAAAATTCTTCTAAGCCACTACGCTGCAACTCATTTTTAATGAGTGTAAATAATTCTTCATAACGAGGTTCTATAACCTCCGCAAGCACTTGACGCGCTAAACGTCTTGGTGGTCTATCTCCTACACTTGGCACTTCAATTGTTTCTTCCGGATTAGTCAATTGACGCAAAGCGCAAGCATATTTAATTTTAATTTCTTCTGCGTATTTAGTCGGTGTTCTCAAAGCCACAGCAATATCATTAGTCACCTGATCACCGGCAACAGGAAAAACTCTTGTATGACGAATAGCACCTTTAATTAAGATAGCAACATCTGTAGTGCCACCGCCAATATCAACTAAACAGACCCCTAACTCTTTTTCATCTTCTGTCAGCACTGAATAACTTGAAGCCAATTGTTCAAGAATGATATCATCCACTTCTAAATCACAACGATGGATACATTTAATAATATTTTGTACTGCACTTTCTGCACCCGTCACCATATGCACATCAACTTCTAAACGTATACCTGACATACCAATGGGTTCACAAATACCGTCTTGATCATCAATTAAAAACTGCTGTGGTAAGACATGTAAAATCTTCTGATCGGTTGAAATTGCCACAGCTCGTGCAGCATCCATAACTCGTTCAAGATCCTCTGCAGTCACTTCTTTATCTCTAATGGCAACCATGCCATGTGAATTAAGACTATTAATATGACTGCCGGCAACACCAGCAAAAACAGAATGAATTTCACATCCTGCCATTAGTTCAGCTTCTTCAATCGCCCGCTTTATAGATTGAACTGTTGATTCAATATTGATCACAACACCCTTTTTCATTCCACGTGCTGCATGTTTACCCATACCGATAATTTCAACATCAGCATCAATACCCACTTCAGCAACTATTGCAGAAATTTTGGAAGTACCGATATCAAGACCAACAATGAGGCGTTTATCATTTTGTTTAGTCATAGCCTATTTATTCCTGTTTACTGCTCTTTTTTGTAAGAGCCTTGTTTTGTAAGGAGTTATCTAAGGAATTAGTTAAAGCCCCAGTTATACTTGCTGCTGGTATCCATTTAACACTAAATCCATTTGAGTAACGTAAATCCACTGATTCAACAGAACTCAGATATTGTTTAAGCTGCCCGGAAAAAACATTAATAAAACGCTCGAGCTTTTGTATAATTTTCTCTTTGCCTAACTTAAGATCCAAATCATTATTGAGAGAAAGCTTAAGCTTCCAGCTCCTTCGTTCATTCATACCACACTCTTTAACAGCTAAGCCAAGCTGTTTCAATTTTTTATTAATTTGAACACAGTTTGTTAATACTTTTTCAGCATTACTATTGGTACCCATTAATAAAGTCATTTGCGCAAATTGTCGTTCTTGTTTATCTGTTAGCACTGGATTAAAAACAATACCATTTTGACTTAATAACTGTGTTTCATCTAAATCACTGTTTTTCTCTACTGATAACCAACGAGCGACTGATTTATGCTCAATAATTTTCAGTAGTAGTTTATCCGGCCATACCTTTCTTACTGAAACTGACTTTACCCAGGGCAGCTTAGCCAATAAGTCTGCTCTTAACTGCTCAACGTTTAAACTAAAAAAACCACCATTCATCACATTTGCAGTCATTCTTTGTAGTTCTTTACTTTTCTGATTTTCCAGCTGGTTTACTAATTCAATTTTTTTAAATGGAAAATTTCCAGGCTTAGTAAGCCAGCTCATAAATAACCAGGATCCTGTTAACAGTCCCACAAATATCATCAACAAAAGTAACGTTGTCAGTACTTTTATTTTTGTAACGTCTATTGTTTTTTCTTCACTATTTCCCATGATTAACAGCAGTTGCCAGAATCTTAAAAATCAGCTCATCAAATTCAACCCCAGAATTTCTTGCCGCCATCGGTACTAAACTATGATCCGTTAATCCAGGGACGCTATTAATTTCAATCAACCATGCTTGCCCCTGCTCATCACACATAAAGTCAACACGCCCCCAGCCCTTCGCACCAATACAATCAAAGGCATCAAGTATTAAGCCTTGATATTCCTTCTCTAAGGTCTCATCCAAACCACAAGGACAATGATAAATCGTATCATCACTCACATACTTGGCATGAAAATCATAAAAATCTCTAGGTGTTTCCAGCCTGATCAGAGGTAACACCTGTCCGGCTAAAACCGCACCAGTATATTCTTTACCAACAATCCATTTTTCAATTAATATTTCATCATCGTAGTCTGCTGCCCTTATTAAAGCATCAAGCAATGATTCCTTATTATCTGCTTTATTCATGCCGATACTGGAACCTTCGTGAGCAGGTTTAACCATTATTGGAAAGCCCAATGAATCAGCAACCTGCTCAAGTAATGGATTAATTATTTTTTTATCTTCTGTTAATAGCTGTGATGCTTTAATCAGCTCAAATGGTGCTGTCGGCAGACCACGAGCAGACCAGATCAACTTAGTTCTTAATTTATCCATACCAATAGCAGATGCAGCAACATGAGAACCACTATAGGCAATACCCAGAGCTTCTAATACACCCTGAACAACACCATCTTCACCACCGCGACCATGTAATGCAATAAATGCGATATCGATTTTTTCAGCACTTAATTGCTGACAGACACTGCCGTTCTCAGCATTATTTTTAAAACGCAAATCAAGAGCAAAGGCATCAACACCTTTTCTTATCAGTGCATCAAGTGCCGCCTGACCACTTTTTAAAGAAACTCCGCGTTCTGCTGAATCACCACCCATCAGCACAGCAACCCGTCCAAGGGACTCAGGTGCTATAGGAGCAGCTTGTATAGAATCAGATTGTTTGTTGTCTTTATTTATCATTTTTTTCAGTTTAATTAATAGTCAGTTTGCTTAATAGTACGTTTAATACTCACCAATAATTCTTACTTCTGTTTCCAATTCTATTTGATGTTTCTTTAATACTGCAACTTTAATTTCTTTAATCAATGCTTCAACATCCTGTGCTTTGGCATCACCTTTGTTAATAATAAAGTTGGCATGCTTTTGTGAAATCTGTGCACCATTAATTGTCTTGCCTTTTAAGCCGCAGTATTCAATTAATCGTGCCGCATAGTCATTATCAGGATTTTTAAAAACTGAACCGGCATTAGCCTGTTTAGTTGGTTGCGTTTCTGCTCGTCTGCTCAATAAACGCTTAATCTCTGCTTTACTTTGTTGTAATCCCTGCTCATCTTTTTCAAAACGAAACTCAGCGCTTAAAAACCATTCCTGCCTTACCTTATTAACAGCGACTTTATTGACAGGTGCTTTATGGTCATCTTTATTAATCACTTTCTTTTCTGCAACTTTTCGATATTGAATACTAAATTCATCCGGCATTCTTGTGATCAATTCACCTTGTTCATTAATCATGGTCACACTCACTACATGCTGCCATGTCTCTCCACCAAAAGCTCCGGCATTCATTGCCAGCGCACCACCAATAGTTCCAGGAATACCTGATAAAAACTCCGCGCCATTAAGACCGGAATTAGCGGCCTTTCGAGAAAAAATGGCGCAGGCTACACCAGCCTGAGCAGTGATCAAACAGGTTGCTGCTTTTTTTGCTAATAGCTCTGTTGTTTGCCCATATTCATCACTACATTTAATATCCAGTTTATTCAACACACCATTGGTGTTAATTATCAGCCCTTTTAGACCACCATCTCTCACCAGTAAATTACTGCCTAAGCCAATCCAGTTGAGCGTGGTATTTTCTGGTAATATTTTTAAAATCGTCTGTAAATCTGTTTCATCTTCTGGTCGATACCAGCACTCTGCACTACCACCAATTCGCCATGTCGTATAACGAGCCAGCGGCTCATTAAGTTTTAACTGCCCTTGTATTTGCCCTGACTCTTTTGCCTCTGATAATTTTTTTTGCAATAAGGTGGTCATAATAATGATTGCTTATTTATCCGCATTAAACAAATCATAAATACCTGCAGCAATAGCACCGACATTACCAGCACCAAGCGTAAGTAAAATATCACCATCCATTATGGTTTCCATCAATACCTCATTGATCTCTTCGTGCTGTTCAATAAAAATAGGGTCAACCTTACCGCGATTTCTAATAGAACGACTTAGTGCACGGGAATCAGCACCGGAAATAACAACTTCACCGGCAGAATAAACTTCCAATAATAGTAATTGATCCACCTGACTTAAGGCATGCACAAAATCTTCAAATAAATCCCGTGTTCTGCTATAGCGATGCGGCTGAAATAATACCACCAGACGTTTTTCCAGCCAGCCCCTTCTAATGGCTTTAATAGTTGCTTCAACTTCACTGGGATGATGAGCATAATCATCAATCAGCATGGCTTTATGACCATTAATATCAAGCTCACCATACATTTGAAAACGTCGGCCAATGCCTTCAAATTTTTCAAGGGCGGAAGCAATTTTGTATTTTTCAATACCCAGTTCAATAGCAATAACAACCGCAGCCAATGCATTTTGTACATTATGCAGACCAGGCATATTTAAGGTAATATCCAGCCAGTCCTTATGTTGCCCATCAGCATCTTTACAGGATACTTTAAAGGATGTTTGATTCAATGTTTGTTTTACATTCAGAGCCTGAACATCAGCCTTATCATTATCAATGCCATAGGTTTTAACCGGTTTACTAATATCATCGACCAGCTCTGCCACCACGGCATCATCAATACATAAAACCGCCAGACCATAAAATGGTAATTGATGCAAAAATTCATTAAAGATTGATTTTAATTGTTCAAAATCACCTCCATAGGTTTCCATATGATCAGCTTCAATATTGGTTACCACTGAAATCATTGGCTGTAAATGTAAAAATGACGCATCACTTTCATCTGCTTCTGCAACCAGATATTTACTGGCACCTAATTTTGCATTGGTTCCTGCACTATTAAGCTTGCCGCCAATAACAAATGTCGGATCCATGCCTCCTTCCGCCAGCACACTGGCCACCAGGCTCGTGGTGGTGGTTTTACCATGTGTTCCGGCAATAGCAATGCCGTAGCGAAAGCGCATCAGCTCCGCCAGCATTTCTGCTCGGGGAATAATGGGTATTCTTAATTCTTTCGCGCGCTGAACTTCCGGGTTATCAATGCTTACCGCAGTTGATGTGACGACGACATGAGCGGCATCTATCTGATGCGCATGGTGCCCTTTAAAAATAGTGGCTCCGGCATTTTCAAGACGTTCAGTGATCTTAGAGCTCTGTAGATCAGAGCCGGATACCTGATAGCCCATATTGAGCAGCACTTCGGCAATACCACTCATACCCACACCACCAATACCAATAAAATAAATATGTTTGATCCGTCCCATAGACAGTTCTACATCTTCTTTTAGCATTCCTTGCCTGCTCACGTTAGTAATAGGTGTTTTATTCATCATCATCGTTATAAGTCATAATTATAAGGCATAGTTATAAGCCCTATTTTTAAGCCACAGTTTTAAACCATATCTATCCTGTCAATAACAGGCATTCATCTGCAACGACTTCAGCTGCATTATTAAACGATAGTTTTCGTGCATTTACAGCCATTGTTAGTAATTTTTCCTGATTCAAACTCATTAATAGTTCTGCCAGTTTCTCGCTGCTTAAATTATTTTGCTGTATTAAAAAGGCCGCATCTTCATCAGCAAGGTAAGCTGCATTGGCCGTTTGATGATCATCTACCGCATAGGGGAAAGGCACCAATAATGACGCTACTCCCACTGCGGCAATTTCACTCACGGTTAATGCTCCCGAACGACAAACCACCAAATCTGCCCAGGTATAATTTTTTGCCATATCATTAATAAAGGGCATAATTTCCACACTGATATTGACTTCACCTTCAGTCTGTTCAAGGCATTTATAATTATCTTTAGTCATATCCAGGTGTTTATCACCACATTGATGGCGGACATTAATTTTATCAAAATAACTTGTTTGCAATTGTTGGCTTTGAGCGATTATTGCCAGTGCTTGCGGTAACTTTTCATTTAATGCTGCTGCTCCCAGACTACCGCCGATAACAAGAATGTTTAATTGCTTGTCACCCGTCTGCGCCCATTTCTTTTCAAAACGCTGCTCCGGCTTATGCAGCTGCGTAATTTCTTTACGTACTGGATTACCGATAATACTTAATTTTTTAGTTTCAGCAAAAGCACCGGGAAAAGCCGCATATACTTTTTTTGCAAACGTAAATAAAATTTTATTGGTTAATCCTGCAATGGCATTTTGTTCATGCAGTACTAAGGGCTTTCTCAACAGCCAACCAACAATACCACCCGGAGCTGTGACAAAACCACCCATACCTAAAACCACATCAGGCTTTACTTTTTTATAAACACTTATCGTCTGAATCATGGCTCGTATCAGTTTAAACGGTAATAACACCAGCGTTTTTAACCCTTTGCCTCTCAAACCGCCAATATCAATATAATTGATTGGATAATGGTGTTCAGGAACCAGCCTTGCTTCCAAACCTTTTTTAGTGCCAATCCATTCAATATGGACACCTTTATCACGTAATACCTGAGCTGTTGCCAAGGCAGGAAATATATGACCACCCGTACCACCGGCCATAATTAAGACTGCTTTTTTCAGCTGATTTTGTTTATTGTCAGTCATCATATTAAAACGACTTCTTTGTTGTTTTGCTCTGGCCACTTTGGGAACCACTTTTTTGGCCACCTTCTTGTCCACGCTTTTTCCCACTTAATGCAGACCAGAAAGGACTTCCCAAAGGGTATTTAAAGCGTGTTTCATGCTCTGCGCGCAGAATTAAAGCAATAACAACACACATAATCATCATACTGCTGCCTCCATAACTCATTAACGGCAGTGTGAGACCCTTGGTGGGCATTACCCCCATATTGACCGCAATATTGACAAAGGCCTGTAAACCAATCCAGATAGCTAAACCAAACATCATATAGGCTGAAAAAATGTGTTTTACCTGTTCGGCTTTTTTTGCTAATACGAATATCCGACTAACCAGCGCAGCAAATAAAACAATGACTGTAATTGCACCAATACCACCAAGCTCTTCGGCTAATACCGCAAATAAAAAATCGGTATGCCCTTCTGGTAAATAAAATAATTTTTGTATGCTATTGCCCAAACCAACACCTGTTAACTCACCACGTCCAAATGCAATTAAGGACTGGGTTAATTGAAAACCCGTGTCAAATGGATCAGCCCAGGGATTCATAAATGACTGTAAACGTTCCAGACGATAAGGTTCCAATATAATCAGGTAATAAACACTCACAGCCATTATCAGCATCAATACTAAAAACTGCCATAACCTCACACCACCTAAAAACAGCATGCCCAACGCCGTGACTGAAATCACAACAGTTGCACCCAGATCAGCCTCCATCAGTAATAAAACAGCAACAGCGGCAAGCACGACCATTGGCATAAAAAAACCTTTAATTGTTTTTCTAACGTTTTTACTATGTCTAACCAGATAACCTGCCAGATAAATAACCATTGCCAACTTAATTAACTCTGATACCTGTAAGTTAAAAATACCCATAGGTATCCATCGGGAACTACCATTTATTTCTCTTCCAACACCCGGTAGAAGCACTGCAATTAATAAGAAAATACCTATAAATAATATTATCGGCCCTGCTTTTTGCCATATTTTAATCGGTGTTATTAACACCAGTGAACCTAAAAACAGTCCAAGTCCGGCAGCAATCAACTGACGATACAAATAATAAAATGGTTCGCCATTATTACGTTCAGCAATGGAAATTGACGCAGAGCCAACCATAATTATGCCCAGAGTAATAATACTCATAGCAATAACAATCACCCAGGGATCAAACAACCACTTGTGCTTTTCAGCTGCAATTGCTCTAACACCTTTTGGTGTACTGCGAGCACCTTTTTTAACAGTCTTTTTACTTGTCCCAGCTATATCTGTTCTTGCTTTATCTACTGTATTAGATTTTTTTACACGCTTTCTTGCATTATTTTCAAATAGTTCCGTTAGAGATTCATCATTGCTTTTATCTTTATGACCAAACTTAGGTGTTAATGAATCAATATTAATTTCAACTGACATTTTTTAATTCATCCTTTAATGCCAGCACTTTTTCTTTAAAGTCATCACCACGCTTCATATAGTTCTGATACAGATCAAAACTTGCACAAGCAGGTGAAAACAGAATAACATCACCTGATTTTGCTAATTGCTTTGCGGTTAAAACAGCATCCTGCATTGACTCAACCATATAAAATTCATCATTTTTAGCACCTGCGTTTAAGGCACTTGCCTTGATCTGAATAGAATCAACACCCATTAAAATAGTGAATTTTATTTTTTTCTCAATGAGTTCACCAAGTTCTTTAAAATCTGCACCTTTGCCAACACCACCGGCAATTAATATCACCGATCTTTTATCATGTTCTAAATTGTCATTCTCTTCAAAACCATCAATCGCTGCTATTGTTGATCCGGTATTTGTGCCTTTTGAATCATTATAAAAATCAACCCCATTAACACTATCAACCCACTCACAACGATGAGGCAGTCCGCTATAGCTTTTAATTGCTTGTATTTGCTGTTCTAAATCCAGTTGTAATGGTTTTAGTAATGCCAGTGCCGCTAATACATTTAAATAGTTATACTTACCTTTTAACTTTATCTCTTTAGTCTGAAGTATTTTTTTATTCGTCTGAGTTAATACATTAGCGTCTGATAATTCATACTCACACTTTAATTCCTGCGTCGAACTTAATGCTTCGCCAAATAGAATCATTGAAAATTCTTCTGTATCAAGTCGCTGCTTTAATCGTTCAAAGGTAATTTGCTCTTGAGGATTAATAATGGCATTCTCGGTATTATTATAAATACGTTCTTTTACCTGTCGATAATCATCCAGATCAGTATAGCGATCCATATGATCTTCACTAATATTCAAAACAGTCGCAGCAATCGTTTTTAAACTATAGGTTGTTTCCAATTGAAAACTGGATAACTCCAGAATATATAAGTCACTCTGAGTCTCTAATAAATCCAGAGCAGGTATACCCAGGTTTCCCCCGGCAATGGCTTTGATACCGCAATCCTGTGCAATTTTTTCAACTAATGTGGTAACAGTACTTTTTCCATTTGAACCGGTGATAGCAATAACCGGTTCCTCAACAAGCTGTGCAAACAGTTCAATATCACCAATAATCAAACAACCTTGTGCTTGCAGTGAGGTAAATAATTCACTGCAAACAGAAATACCCGGACTCACAATGATTTGCTTATAATCTTTAAACACTTCATGAGAAAATTCACCCGTTATAATTCTATTTGTCTTAAACTCTTTTTTAAGACTCTCCAGAGCAGATGGTGCCTGACGAGTGTCAGCAAAAGCAAATGGACAATTTCGTTTCCTTAAATAGCGCGCGCAAGACAAACCAGTGCCTCCCATACCAACAATCAATGTTGCTATGCTAAAGTCAAATAATTTGTTTGCTGTATTTTTATCCATTTTCTTTAATGTCTAATCGCTATTATCTATCGTATTTTCAGTGAAGCTAAACCGATCAACACTAAAATAACAGTAATGATCCAAAAACGTACAATAACTCTGGGTTCCGGCCAGCCTTTTAATTCAAAGTGATGGTGTATGGGAGCCATTCTAAAAATTCTTCGGCCAGTTAATTTATAAGATGCTACCTGTAATATGACGGACACTGTTTCCATTACAAATACACCGCCCATAATAAACAAAACAATTTCCTGTCTGACAACCACCGCTATTATTCCCAGACCAGCTCCTAAGGCAAGTGCACCCACATCCCCCATAAACACTTGTGCAGGATAGGTGTTAAACCATAAGAAGCCCAGGCCGGCACCAACAAAGGTTGCACAAATAATAACAATTTCACCTACACCTTTAATATATGGAATTCCAAGGTAGGCGGAAAAATTATAATGTCCGGCAAGATAAGCAAACACACCCAGCGCACCGGCAATCATTACTGTCGGCATAATTGCCAGACCATCTAAACCATCTGTTAAATTAACGGCATTACTGCTGCCCACAATCACCAGATAGGTCAGTAAAATATAAAAAGGTCCTAAGTCGATAAAAACATTTTTCATAAATGGAATCAATAATAACGTTTCTTCCGGTGCCTGTGCACTCATATAGAGATACAATGCCGCAGCAAAACCAATAACACTTTGCCAAAAATATTTATACCGTGCAATGAGTCCTTTTGTATCCTTATGAACAATTTTTTTATAGTCATCCACCCAGCCAACTACACCAAAAAATAAAGTTACTAACAAAACAACCCAGACATAATGATTGCTTAAATCAGCCCATAGCAAAGTACTCACTGTAATAGCCACCAGAATTAAAGCACCACCCATTGTTGGTGTACCGTCTTTACTAAAATGGCTTTGTGGGCCATCATCTCTGACAACTTGTCCTATTTGCTTGACACTCAGTTTTTTAATCATCACCGGGCCAACTAATAGCGCAATCGATAAAGCTGTCAAAATTCCTAAAATGCCTCTTAGTGTTAAATAAGAAAAGACATTAAAGGCGCTATAGTATTGGGATAGATATTCAGTCAGAGCCAGCAGCATTAGTGAACACCTTTCTTTGTCGTATTACTATTTTCAGGTTTGGAATTTTTTTGTAGTAATGCATCAACCACACTTTCCATTCCCATTGTTCTTGATCCTTTAAGGAGTACTATTTTCCTTTTATGCTCTTTCTTACACTTTTTTTTACCTGAAGATGAGTGCTGCAGGTAATCTTTTACCTCATTAACCAATTCATCTTTGGTTGAACAATGTAATGCCTTATTATCATTTTTCTCAATCACTGAGTTAAAGCCTTTACAGGTTTCATTACTTTTTATGCCCACTGTAAATAATTGTTTAACACCCAGATTTGCCGCATCAATACCTAATTGATAATGCAGTTTTTCTGACTTTTCGCCTAACTCACCCATATCACCCAGAATCAAAACAGCCTCACCTTCTAATTGCTGAACGGCATCTATTCCTGCTCTTACAGAACCCGGATTTGCATTATAGCTGTCATCAAAAATAATTGTTCCTTCAATACCCGCTTTTTGTTCCAGACGACCTGAGATATTAGTAAAATTCTCCAGCCCCAACTTAACCTGCCCTAAAGTACAACCTGATGATAGCGCCAGGGCAGTGGCTGCTAATGCGTTATAAACATTATGTTTACCATATTGTTTTAGATGAATAGTTTTTTCACCATCAGGAGTTTTAATCGTTAGTTCAAGACCATTATCTACCGGCTTATAATCTGCACTAATATCAGCCGGCTTATCCAGCCCAAAACTTAGTACTTTAATTGCCTTTATATTACTTTTTTCTGACACTAAAGTTTGACAATATTCTTGCCAGTAATCTGCAAAAGTATCATCAGCATTAATCACTGCTGTACCATTGTTTAGCAGTCCGTTATAAATTTCAGCCTTTGCTTTTGCTATACCTTCTATTGATCCAAAACCCTCAACGTGAGCGTGAGCCACATTAGTAATAACAGCAACATCGGGTTTAACATAATTAGCCAATTGATCGATTTCATCAATATGATTTGCACCAATTTCAATCACTGCCATCTTATGTTCATTATTAAGATGCATTAATGTCAATGGCACACCAATGCCATTATTCAAATTTCCCTTTGTGGCCAGTACTTGTTCTCTTGCCTGCTGAAAAATTGCTGTGGTCATTTCTTTTACCGTTGTTTTACCGCAACTGCCTGTAATCGCTGCAACAGGTAATGAAAAAGCATCACGCCATAGTGATGCAATCTGCCCTAATGCGGTACGAGTATCTTTCACCTGCAATTGTGGTAATGCCAATTCAGTTATTTTTTCAACGACTACAGCACAGGCACCCTTTTCTTCTGCCTGCTGCAGATACTCATGAGCATCAAAATTTTCACCTTTAATAGCAATAAATAAATCACCCTCAGACACGGTTCGGGTATTAATACTGACTTGAGAAAAAGCACAGTCTTCACCGATTAAATCCACATCCAGAGCACCGGCTATTTGAGAAAGTTTTAAAGTCATTTTATCAACATTTGTATTTTCTAAAATCAACGTTTACTCCCCCTTCTCATGGCCGGAGTCACAATAGAAGTCATAAAAAGATAAGACTGACTCCTTATCACTAAATGGCAGCCGCTGACCATTTATTTCCTGATAATCTTCATGGCCTTTGCCGGCAATCAGCAGCACATCATCAGTGCTTAGTGCTTGTAATGCCTTATGTATCGCATTGTTTCTATCTGTTTCGATTAAGACATTATCCCTATGTTCAAAACCACTGATAATGTCATTAATGATTTGTTCTTCAGATTCTGTACGAGGATTATCTGAAGTCACTATCACTTGATCAGCCAGTTGTTGTGCAACCTTAGCCATCAAAGGACGTTTGCCTTTATCACGATCGCCGCCACAACCAAACACACAATAGAGATTTCCTTTTGTATGAATTTTTAATGCCTTAAGCACCTGCTCCAAAGCATCTGGAGTATGGGCATAATCAATAACGATTAACCGCTGTTCACTCATTTTGTTCTTATCAGCAAAAGGCTGAATACGAATCTTCTCCATGCGCCCTGATACTGTTGTTATTTTTGCCACACCGGCAACAATATCGTTTAAGTCATATCCCTGACGATGCAGAATCGCAATTGCAGCTAATAAGTTCTCAATAGTAAACTCACCAACCAGCTGGCTTTTAACTGCATACTCTTTTTCGTTTACAGATAAGCTAAATGAAATACCTTCATTATCGAGGCAGATATCGTTAGCATAATAATCTGCGCTATTATCTGCTCGTGAATAACGGCTGATAATCGATTCCTTAATAGAATCCTGTCTGGCTACTGAATCGATTATCACCTGACTAAACGCATCATCCTGATTCACTATAATTTGTTTCAGTGACGACAGCTGAAACAGTTTCAGCTTTTCATCAGCATAAGCCTGCATATCACCATGATAGTCCAGATGATCACGGGTCAGATTGGTCAACACCGCACTATCAAATTCAACAGCATTCACTCTGCCCTGAGACAAGGCATGAGATGAAACCTCCATCACTAAAGTGTCTGCCTTTTGCTCCTTATATTGAGCAATCAGAGCTTGTAACGTCACCGCATCAGGTGTTGTATGGGTGCTTGCTTCAAGCTGGCCATATAAGCCATTGCCTAAAGTACCGATAACGGCACACTGGGCGTCACTCATAAGACTCCGCAATTGCGCAATAAAATGCGCCGTAGAGGTTTTGCCATTCGTACCGGTAATACCAATCACATTTAAGTCATGACTCGGATGCTGATAAAAGCGTGCAGCTATTTCACCCAGTTTTTCATGTAACTTCTCTACGCGCACAAGAGGCACATCAGCCTTATTTTCTACATTGGGTACAGGACAACTCACAGGCATATCATTAAGCTCTTGAGTAGGTTCCCAGGCTATGCAGCTTGCTCCGGAATTAATCGCTTCACCCGCATAAGCAATGCCATGGTGTGGGCTATTTCCTACAGCAGCACAGGCTAAAAACAGATACTCTTCATGTACTTCCTTACTACTAAGTGATAAGCCTTTGAAAGTTAACTCGCAATTTTCAACCCCACTAAAATCAACATAACCATCTAACAGAGACTGTAGATGCTTATGTGGGTAGTGATTTTTGTTGCTCCTGCTTAAGGAGCTGAGCGATGCGAGTTGAGTCTTCATCCCTGCCTTCCGATACGCTCTTCTATCTGGGAAACAATATCCGCCTGGCTAATATCATCAGGGTCAATATTAAATAACCTCAAAGCTCCTGCCATTACTTTTGAAAATACCGGTGCAGCTACCAGGCCTCCGTAGTAATCGCCATTATCAGGCTCATCAATCATAACAACAATAGCTAGTTTAGGCTTGCTCGCAGGTGCATAGCCGGCAAACACAGCAGTGTATTTTTTCCTGGTATAACCACCCTGTCTGGAGGCTTTTTTTACTGTGCCTGTTTTGCCTGCAACCTTGTAACCACTCACTGAAGCCTGTGGTGCTGTACCGCCCTGCTTGACCACACTCTCCATCATCTTGGCAACTTGAACTAAAGAACGAGGTGATAATTGTACTGTTTGCTGTTGTACAGAAGCATTCAGATTTTCATCTAAGTGTTTATCTGAATCATTTTGTGACAAAAAACTCACCGGTATTTTCTTACCCAGTCTGGCAATAGTGCTATAAGCGTTGGTAAGCTGCAAATTAGTCACTGACATACCATAACCAAATGACAGAGTGGCCTGCTCAATTTTTGAAACGCGTCTGGGGCGCACTAATCGACCAGATGATTCTCCAGGAAAACCACTGCCGGTATCACTACCAAAACCAAAACTATAGTAAGTATCCCAAAGCAATGATTTAGGCAAACTCAAGGCTATTTTAGAGGTACCCACATTACTTGATTTTTGTAATACGGTAGAGACGTCAATCGTGCCGTAAGCATGTGTATCTTTAATTGTTTTACCTTTAATCATAAACCAGCCATCACCTGTCTCTACTTTCGTGTCTGGATTGTATCGACCTGAGTTTAAAGCAGCGGCAATAGAAATCGGCTTCATGGTTGAACCAGGCTCAAACAAGTCTGTGATCGCTCGATTGCGATACAGTTTTGATTTTCTATCTTGTAAGCGGTTTGGATTAAATCCCGGCTGATTCGCCATGGCAATCACTTCACCTGTTTCAATATCTAACACCACAATAGACCCTGATTTTGCCTTATGTTTTTGTACGGTTTCTTTTAATACTTTATACGCTAAATACTGCACTCTACGATCCAGACTCAAACTTAAATCATTACCCGGCTGTGCTGCTGCAATTTGTTCTTCTATGGCTATAATCTGACCCAGGCGATCTTTAACAACCCGCTTACTTCCCGAGTGACCACTTAACCATTCGTTATAAGCCAGCTCCATGCCTTCCTGACCATTGTCATCAACATCCGTAAAGCCCAATACATGACCAAAAATTTCACCATCCGGATAATAGCGACGATATTCTCTTTGTGCATGAATACCATTTATATTCATGTCTAAAATCTGCTGTGCTAAATCAGGACTGATACGTCGCTTGATATAAATAAATTCTTTGTTCGCTCTTTTTTTAATTTTATTTTTAATATACTGACTATTCAGCTTTAATAATTTAGCAAACTGATAAATCTTTTTATTATCAGCCTCAAATTCTTTAGGGTCAATCCAGATAGATGAAACTGGTGTACTTATTGCCAGAGGATAACCATTTCTATCCGTAATCATGCCGCGGTGAGCAGTGACTTTCAGTTGTCGTAAAACCCTTGCATTGCCCTGACCTTTTAAAAACTCATTATTGATGAGCTGTAAATCCAATACCCGCCAAATCAGTGCACAACAAACCACAATAAGGATAAAATAGATAAATCTGATCCTATACGGTTGTATTTGACTAATTACTTTTGTTGCTTTTGGCATAACTTTTTCAGTTTTTTTAGAAAATTAGTTATAAAATATCGTTATTATTGATGCTATTAATTTGCTTTATTGCATTACCACTTTATATAAATAATATCCTTATTTTCAGGTGTTATCATTTGCAGCTTTTCTTTTGCAATACCCACAATTCTTACGTGAGTTGCCCAGGTATTTTGTTCCAGTTGCAATTTACCCCATTCAACATCCATATCATCTCTTAGTTTTTCCTGTTGTTGTAATTCAACAAAGAGTTTTCGATTATAATGTTTTACATAAACCACGCTGATAGCAGATACAAAAGTAACAATTAGTAAAATCATTATGAATAAGACTTTAGCGCTCATGTCTTTCCTAGCTTTGCATAAGCAAAATGCATTTTATACTGGTCAAGTCCAACCGGACACTTTTTTTAGAGAATTTTCATAGTTAATTGGTGACTGATGACCATTCGCTGTATGCAGCCTTTCAAGG
>JAIVER010000004.1 GCA_023864145.1 Thiohalomonas sp.
TCAAATCAGCTTGTTACAAATAATTTGTTAAAGAACATTTGAAAAAAACAGGTCACTCAAGGGTGAGCTGTCGCTCTAAACTTTAGTTATTATAATAATGACTGGATTTTCAAACTATGTAATAAAATAAATAAGATTCAGGAAAATAGATAAAAGCGACAGCTTAAAGTTGTTGTCGCAACAGCCAGACTCGCACAATAGTTGTTAAAAGATTGCGGCATTTCAATAGTTTTAAATTCAACTTGTTCAAGTGCCGGGTATTTAGTCGAATCATGCTTAATTAAAGCTGGTTTTTCCGGAGGAACAGTCAAAGAAAATTTAGTTGGCGCAAGTGATAATCCTGTGCCAAGTACCTTCATATAAGCCTCTTTTCTGGTCCAAAGCTCAAAAAATGCCGCCTTTTGCTGTTCCTCTGATAAAGCAAACAAGACCTTTTGTTCAGATTCAGTAAAAAAGCGTTGTACTATCCCCTTCCAGTTCGTTTTACGTTCACTGCATTCAATATCAATCCCAATCTCTACCCCTTGAGTAATAGCCAATAAAGCGACATCTTCAGTGTGACTGAGATTAAATTGCAAATTATGATTATCAGATGAATTTGTCACAGCAAGATAAGGCTTGCCCTGCTCGCCTTTTTTAAATTCAATCGCATCAGCTTCAATCTTTAAATAATTGGCTAATATCGTACGAACAAACCCATGAGAAGCAATAAAACGACTGCGATGGATGGCAAACTTAAAACGCTCAACTCTGGCCTTTTCTTCATCAGAAAACTGAGAAAAAAAATCACTTTCTCTATCTTGCAGCTGAGTTAACTGACATAACCAGATATCACAGGTTTTAGTATAGAGTTTATAATTAGGAATATCGGTAAAAAACATTGATGACATTATGCAATAAGGTAATTGATTAATTAGTGTCCATCCGTTTATTCTGCTTTTAATCTTCCCCTTCTTTAGAAGGAGGATTGAGAGGGTTGTAAATCAACTACTTAACCCCCTCAGTCCCCCTTTGAAAAAGGGGGAAGCTAAAGAAACAGCAATTTACGGATGAACGCTAATTAAGGATTATTTAATCACAGCGCTTGGAACATAACGCTGATACTGAGACGGCAAATAAAGTCCCTGACTTTTTAATACCTGGATACGGTGTTGATATGCCGCTCCATATATCAGGTGTTCAGCGACATCGACTACATGGCGATTTTTATAGTCATTAAGATAGGTGGCAGCAACCCAGTCATTGAAGGCACCCATTGCCGGGCCGCTCCAGATTTGATAGTCGAACTCTCGTCCTGCTACACCAGCATTTGACCAGCGTGAAGAGAGTCCCAGATACCAGCGAAACACCAGAGCCATTTTCTTTTTTGGATTATTCTGTGCTTTTTCAATGATAGAAGGATCACGTTTCTGGAAAAATTCGACTGTTTGCTGCCAGATGGTATCCACTGAATTTTGCAGGATCTGTTTTTCTACGTTCTCAAGTTCGGCTGGCGGAATTTCTGATAAGCCGTTATAGGTAGTATACAGGTCGTAAAGCTTTTGTGCACGCATAGGAAACAGAGTGCCCTTTTTTAATACCTGTAACTTAATACCACGTTCAAACATATCAGAAGCTGGAGCCATCACCACATCGGCCATGCCCGCCTGGGCAAGCAGTTTGCGAGTATGCTCAGAAGCCCCTGCTTCCAGACAACTCTGATTAACTGAACCTGTGACCACATAGGCCGCACCCATCATAAAACAGGCCAAAGCCGCATCAGGTGTACCGACACCACCGGCGGCACCGACACGGATTTCGACCGGGTATTGACGTTGTGCCTGAATATCATCACGTAAGGCAATTACTGAGGGTAATAAGGAAATCAACGGACGGTTATCAGTATGACCGCCTGAGTCTGCTTCAACGGTGATATCATCAGCCATAGGCACTTGCATGGCCAATTCTGCTTCAGCCTGAGTTAATAAGCCCTGGGCAATTAATTTATTGAGAATATCTTCCGGGGCCGGCTGCATAAAGGGGGTGGCCACTTCCCTTCTGGAAACTTTGCCAATGATCTTATTATTAATTTGAATATTACCCTGTGCATCCTGATGTAGACCTTTAGCACGATAATACACTAATGAAGGTGTCAGGCTAAAAAATGCTGCAGCTTCAATAACATTAACACCATACTTCAAATACAGATCAATGGTGCCCTGTTCTATGGCTGGCTCGAACGGGTTATGGATAAAATTAAACACATAGGGGCCGTTAGGTAATCCCTGTTGAATTTTTTTAATCGCCAGTTCCACACGATTAAGATCAAGCCCACCGGAGCCGAATGAAGCCAGAATATTTTGTTGTCCAAGAGCAATGACTAATTCTTCTGATGAAATACCGTTGGCCATGGCACCGGTCATATAAGCATATTTAACACCATAAAAGGCTTTAAAAGCAGGATCACCTAATTGCTCTGCCAGCATAGGCGGTACATAAGCGCTGATCTTAGAGACATCCTCACAGCCTTCATTATTGATACTTATTTGATTCTTATCCTGTATGATATAGCAGGGCTTATCTAATGCCCGTAGGTTTTCAACACCCTGAATACTTAGAGCCGTTTTCTGCATTGACATTTTATTCTGCCTCCTGAAGACTCAGACCAATATTTTCTACTGAGTAGATGCGCAGACCGTCTTTCCATAAGTTGCCATCTGCCACAATATCAACCCGACCCGCAGTTTTACGGATTTCTTTAATATGCACTTCCAGAGTCATTTGCTCATTATCAGGAATAATTTGTCCTCGATAAGTCCATTTTGTTTCATCTTCAACCAGACCAAAACGAGGATTTTTAAGATCCTTGCCTAAGTCCTGCTGTAAGGCGAAAATTTGTAACGATTGAATCATGGCTTCTAGACCCAGTGAACCGGGCATGACCGGATCTTTGTAGAAGTGACAGGGATAGAACCAGTCAGTCTCATCAATCACTTTTAATGAATGGACATAGCCTTTGCCAAATTTACCTCCATCAGCCACAAGCAGAGACTGATCAAGAAAATTTAGTATCCCGCCTGCCAGATGATAATACGGCTTATCTGCCTGAGAACTAAAGAGACTCTGTTGACTTTCATCAGTCAGATTAAATTCAACTCGTTTTGCCTGAGTATTAGCTTCTTCTTTGTACCAGGGTAATAATTTCTTACCCTTCTCCATTCCCACCTGATTACTCAGTGATTCGGCACTAAAGAAACCAAATACAGCATCCCCTTCATAGAAGGTTTCACCATCAACTAATAATTCAAAGGTAAATTTCTGAATAATATTATTCATCACTGCCGAGGTGGAGTACATGGTGGTTTTATTAACAATTGTCTTACCACGCAGATCTATTTCTTTGAGTAATCGACCGGTACCATCCAGATTACGGAAGTATAAATTAGTATCGGGATAGATTAAGGTACTGCCGATATGTGATGTTAAAAAGCCGTTAGGCTGCAGCGCTATTTCCATCAGCATGGAATACGGTGCAAAGGATGGATAGGAATTGACCTGACAGAACCAGACCTCCGGTGCCACATCATATTCAGCGGTACACTTTGTGGTGTTATCAAAGTCATGACGTTCACCTGTCAGATCTAATACTCTATGCATAAGTTGCAAATAGCCGTTAGGTGTACGCGGCGGTCTTCTAGGTGGATGTTGTGGTGTTGGCGGCGGCTGTTTGTACAGCGCAAATTCTTTACCGAAACACGCTTCGATATCATCCGTAGCAAAATGCACAATCTGCTCTTCAGTAAATAGCGCGGGTTTTACTTCAATGGGAGGCATTACCGGTAGTCTGCTGTCTTTTTTGTTCAGACTTGGCATCACAGTTTTCTTCTCTGCTTGAGGCACTGCTGTTTGAGCAACTGGTTTTTGAACCGCTGCTTGTGGAGGAATAGCTTGTGGTGCAGATACACCTAAACGACCAGAAGCCAGTAATTGTTTTTCCTGTTCACTTTTTTCTGATAACTCTAAACAGACATCACGGAAATCAACCATAATTTTGCCATCAATAATAATATCCACATTACCACGCGCATAAGGCTTAGGTGACATACCGATTTCAGTCACTTCCAGACGATAAGTCATCAGACGATCTTTTGGCAAGGCCTGACCACGACAACGAATAGGCTGAGGAATATTACGTATAGTTTGAAAACGGGCATCAATGGTTTTGGTCTGCAGTCCCAGATAAAGCATAAAGAATTGCAGCAATTGCACACAGCCTTCTGACATTAATGAACCGGCCAGTACCGGATCATCACGGAAGTGACTGGTGAAATACCATTCATCAGGTTGTAAATCTTTTTCTGCTTCAATTAAGCCTAGTCCCCATAAACCAGCGGTTCTTTCCAGTTTAGTGATACGATCCAGCATCAGGATTTTTTCTAATGGAAAATGCAATGAAGGATTAGTACCCTGCTTATCATATAGCGGGTTTTCATAACAGGCAGCCAGATCACCGTTCATTAGATGCACCATATCCTGTTCAGCGAAATAGGTTTTGTCACAATTTAAAATCGGTGTGAATAACGATTTAGTCACTTTGGCACTTTGTTCAATTTCTTCATTGGTATGAATGACGCCTTTGCCAACGGCAAGTTCTTCATCGGAGAAGAATCCAGCACAACCATTATCCATTTTCAGGATCATCTTATCGCCGACAAAACATTCATACGAAAAGAAAAATAACAGATTGTTTTTATGCTTGACAAATAAGTTGATAGATATTTCATAACGTAAAGTTTGACCTTCTTTAGGCTGATCATCAAGGAAGGTTAAAGTGCAGTCCAGAAGACGATAAAGGTACTTGCCCTTATTATCAAAATCTATACCCATATAGCTGATTAACAGCAGGTCACATTGACCTGACTCAATACAGATACACGTTGGAATCTGACCATCCGTTGAATACCAGGCATTATGTGGAATGTCATATTCAGTGGTCATTGTTGACGCTACAAATTCACCCTTCTTTGCATTCATCTGTGTAACACGAGTTACTAATAAATACGGATCCATGGGTAACATGACTCGTTTTGAATAGCTGTCAATAATGTCATAATCTGAACCAAAAACTTTGCCTATCTTGCCATAGGCAAATTCACGTAAATCCTGCTCTGAATAAATAATAGTTTCAGGCTGATTATATTCTGTTGGGAATATCTGCTGAACGATTCCTTTATTGCTTTCACTAACTGTCTCTTGTGAAGCGATAGTTTCTGACGTGCCCAAAAATGTCTGGAGGTTCTGCTCCGACGAATGAATACTATTAATAATCGAGGTAGTTAGTGTCTGTAAGCCTTCATGTCGTGAAGCCATAAATTCGCTATGCATTTCACTGATTTTAATATTATGCTGAATCATTTTACTCCGCATTTCACTTTGATAACCTAATATTAAATAAGCCTTATTTGATAATAAGCTTGTTGAAGAAGGTGTTGATGAATCACTCGTCATTTGTGTCATACTTTTTTCCGTTAAATTTGATGCAGTCCTGCTGATTTGAGGCCTGACCGTAGCTGCAACTGTACTGATATCTGAGTTTACAACCGCCTTAACATTGGCTTGCTGAAGTCTTATTCCTTGTGCTGCTTGTAGTTTTAGAGCTGGTTTAAC
Source organism: Thiohalomonas sp. (assembly GCA_023864145.1). Lineage (GTDB taxonomy): Bacteria > Pseudomonadota > Gammaproteobacteria > GRL18 > GRL18 > GRL18. The sequence goes on from JAIVER010000004.1 coordinate 5,647, forward strand.
TTTTGCAACTGTTTCTTTTGAAATAAGAGGGATTGCATTATTTTGTACTTTTGGCTGTTCCTGTATTTGCGTAACTGCCTGTACTGTACTTTTGAGCGAGTAAGGAGAAGTCTGAAACTTTTTACGATTTTCATCGGTTAAAATAACATCGCTAAACGCTTCTTTACCCAGAATAACTGGCTTAACCAAACTGAGTTTATTCTGCTGTTGTTTCGCTGGAGCTGGATAGAGTTTTTCTAATGCCATATCAATACCATGACTGGTCAGCTTAGCTGCCATTCTTAATAATGAAGTATGATCATCAACACCCTTGCGATTAATGCCCACAGCAAGATGCTCTTTACCCTTTAGACTTTCACTGACCCATTTAGTACAACTGCTTTGCGGCCCCAGTTCAATAAAGATACGCGCGCCATCATCATAGACCTGGTTAACCAGTTTTGGAAAATCAAGCATATGTGTATAGAACGTCGCAATATTATGACCAATAATATCTTCATTAAGCTCAGTCTTTTTATAATTTGCTGCGGTATAAAAATCGACACCCTTAATCTGAGTGGTCGGCATGGTGTGCAGAGTTTTAAGTGCATCAAACTCTGCCTTAACTAATTCGTTATGTACGACATCTTTAATGGGTACCGGGAAGAGTCGCCATTTAAGTTTTTTCACCACACGTTGGCATGCTTCATCATCACCGGCAATAACAATTTCATTGGGTGCATTGATAATGATCAGAAAAACCCGCTCTTCTTCTGCCAGCACTTCTGCTGCTTTTTTAGGTGAGGTTCGTAAGGTATACGTCCCCCAGATAGGTTTTTCATCTTCACTGGAAGGTGGTAAGTTCCAGGCTTGTCGTACCACTTCCATTTCACCCACTAAGCGATTATGAAAAGTTGCTGTGGAATACAAAGTATTACTCATATAGTCGGTATTGCTCCAGGCACCTGATGAAAACAGCATGGATAATTCACCCATACTATGACCAAAAGCGGTACCGGGCTGCACCCCTAAGAGCTCCTGTATAATCTTGGTATAAAGAATAGATGTCATGATACCGGATTCAAACATGGCAACCGCATCTTCGCCCATTTCAGCTTCTAACTGCTTCAATGCTTTTTTATCCGGTGCATTAAGCGTTTGCGGATAAACATAATGCGTGCGCATCATTTGTCTCAGGCTCGATGTTGAACCGGATACCAAATCCATAACTTCTGGAAATAGTTGGAAAAGATTACTCGCCATTCCAATATAGGAATTAAAGCCGCCGGGATAAACAAAGGCAATTTTGCCCTTTTTCGCCTGAGGTGTCGGAGTAAAATAACTACCCAATGGTGTAGACCATTCTTCATTATTTTCAATCGCAGGGCTAACGCCTTTTATGGCATACTGAATTTCTCTTTGTAATTCATCAACAGAATGTGCCAATAAAGATAGTCGATATTTGCTATGACTCTTAACTTTATCCTTAAACTCAGTTAATTTCTTAAGGGCAAATTGTTTTAAATTAACACTAAGACTGAGTTCACCTTCTAAGGCTGAGAGTTGTGTTTGTAAATCCTGCTCTGAATCAGCACATAAAGGTATTAAAAAGAATGACAGCCTATCAAGGTAATTATTTTTCGGCGCTTCTGCTTGTTGATTTTGTTCCGTTCCGGATAAAATCATACTAAACGAGGTATTATCCTGACCAAGATTATTGATCGCGGCATAACGCTGCTTATGATCTGAGTTTAATAACCAGGGACGAGAGGCTTGAGGAAAGTAAAATTGTTTTGCATCCCAGTCTTCGCTGTTTTTTACAGTATCTAAGGCTGGTATACCCGGTATAAATCGCTGGTACAAACACAGAGCTGTTTTTATGATACTAGCAATACCTGAAGCAGCAAAGGTATGCCCGATGTTTGCTTTAACACTACCCAGAGCGCAGGTTTGTGTCGGCTTAGCTGTCTGTGCCTTATCCGCTTTTTGTGGGTAGAGCTGTTTTAATGTTTTAATTTCAGCAGCATCCTGACTTTGTATGCCGCTATTGTTTAGTTCAATATAATCAATATCACCACGTTCAATACCCGCCTGCAGCAAGGCATTATCTGATGCCTCTTTTAGTCCGCTATAGGCATCAGAGGAATCAGGGGAAGTAGCGCGAACACCACAAAGAGATTCAACATTGGCATAAACCCGCTCATCATCATTAATTTGATCCTGACGTTTTAAGACTATAGCACCAGCACCTTCACCGATATTCCAATGAGTTATTTGTGTCTCATTGCGCTGACTTTGTAAATAAACATGTTCGATACCACCAGCCAGATCCACAGCTCCGAGAACCATGGCATCGACTTCACCGGAATCAAGGAAAAGTTGTGCAACTTCAAGTGCTTTAAAGACTGAGTTTTCTTCGGAAGATATGCTAAAAGCAGGTCCGGAAAAATCCCATAAAGAACAGATCCGACAAGCAATAATGTTGCCAATAAAACTGCTAAACTGATTAATCTCAACCGCATTGTGCAGACTGTCTTTTAGTAGTTCACTTAATTGCTGCTGCTCTTGTGTCAGTGTGATATCACTATTTTTCAGGCTTTCCTGTAATTGCCAGGCAACATCGATACGACCACGGAATTGATGAATACCCAGATCCATTTCCATAGCAACAATAACACCAATATTAGCGCCCTTAGGTAAACTGGAATCATTTAATGCTTCATCCAGCACCTTTAGCATTAATAATTGCTGAGGTAATAATGGTGCTTGTTCTTCTGGTGGAATTTTAAAATAGAGGTGATCAAAATCAAACTGGTCAATAAAATTGCCCTGAGGCACATGCATCACTGAATCAATAGTTGATTTACTGTCAGAAGCCAAGCCAAACTTTTTCAGTAAGTCTGTGTCCTTCTCAATACCCTGCCAGCGATTTTTTGGCAGAGGAGCTGTTAATTGTTGTGCATCATAAATAACATGTCCAAACTCTGACAGTTTTTTACTCTGACCAAAATGGGCACCCATACCGACAATACTAATGGTTTCATTCGCTGTAGCAGGAGTATTGGATTCAGTTTTTGATTTTTTCTTTGTTTTTTGCTGATCAGGGATATGTTCTTCAAGGATTAAATGCGCATTGGTACCACCGAAACCAAAGGCGCTGATAGCAGCAACTTTCTTATTAGATTGAGTATTCTTATTTGCAGAAGGTTTCCAGATTTTATTCTCAGTGAGAATTTTATCTCCGGCAATTTTATCACTTTTAGATGTTATCGGCTCTTGAATATTAATGGTGGCAGGTATTAAATCATTCTTCATAGAGAGAATAATCTTTAACATACCGGCCATACCTGCTGAGGTGAGCAGATGACCAAAGTTTGATTTTGCCGTACCCATATCAAAGTGTACATTCTTATCAGCAAAAAAACTTTCCATAGAATGAATTTCTGTATCATCACCCAGCGGCGTACCGGTGGCATGACATTCGATATAATCCACGTCTTCCGGATTAATATCAGAGTTCTCATAGGCTCTTTCGTAGCATATCTTCTGCCCGGCTTCATTAGGACTTAAAACAAACTTTCCCTTACCATCATTAGATAAGCCGATGCCACTGATCACAGCGTGAATATTATCTCCATCACGAACAGCATCATCATAGCGCTTCAGCACGAACATGCCCGCACCTTCACCTGTATTTAAACCACTGGAATTTTTATCCAGAGGACGGCTGATAACCTTTTCAGGAAAGGCTTTAAAGGTTGAAAATCCCATTGAAACAAACCAGGGATCAGCCGCACTGACAGCACCGGCCAGCATCATATCAGCTTTATGAGACTGTAAATAGGAGCAGGCCAGTTTCATACTATACAATGATGACGCACAGGCAGCATCTAATACCATAGAGACATCACCCAGAGATAATGCTTCATTGATGACACTCGCCGGATGTCCTGCCACCATACCATTATTAAAATCGCCTGTTGGTTCATCAGCCATGTGAAAGTTTTTATTAGCTAATAAATCTTTTAAGGGTGTTGCTAGCGCCTGATGATACAGGGGTAAAAAAAGTTGATTGGACTTTTTTGTCGGGAATGATAAATTGCCGAGGATCACACCGCAGCGGGATAAAACATCTGCTTTGTTACTATAACCAGAGTCTTTTAAAGCCTCACGTGACACATGTAATGCCCATTGAAAGGTATTATCCAGCCCATTAAGTTGTGCAGCATCCAGAGCATACCCCTGAGAGTCAAACTGGAAGTTATTAATATAACCACCCGTCGTACAGTAATATTTATCTTTAGTATCTTTAGCTGGTGAGAAATAATCATCAGGATCACGACCCATTTGTTCTGCTTGTGCAGCAACTCGTGAGTCTTTATTGGCAACCAGATTTTCCCAATAAGCTTCTGGTGTATCAGCTTCGGGGAATAGGCAGGCCGTTCCAATAATCGCAATTTTATCCATTTAGAAAAATCTCCGCTCTTTCTATTGAGAAGTGTTAATAATGAAATATATTCAGGATAGCTAATTATACCGTCTTGTAGGGGCGAATTTATTCGCCTTATAGATAATAAACTCAAAATAGGCGAATGAATTCGCCTCTACAAATACAGCACGTTCAGATTTCATAAGAATATAAGACATGATAAGTAGAAATTCAGCTCTCCTAAAAAGAAGAGTGCCTGCTACATTATTTTTTTGGTTTAAAGATAGCATTTAGACTTTCACTGACAGTCACCTCAGCACCAAAAGCTCTTGAATAGATATTACCTTTTAGATCATGAATAACCACATCAGCTTTCATATTAGTATCTGATGTTGAATCAACATCCAGTGAAATATAAAAATCTTCCTTATTAGGAATTGCCTTATAGCTCATGACTTTCAAAAACTTCAATGGCAGACTACCCAGATGACGATGCTCTCTTACCCAGACCAGCATTGCCTGGAACATCAGATCCGTTGCAAAAGGATTAATTGAGCTAATTGGGAACTGTCCCTGCATTTCATCTTTAATCTTATCCAGATTACACAATAAGGTAAGTTTTTTCATTGAATTATTAACAACTTTCTCAATACCCTGAAATACAGAGCCGTGGAATAAAGTACCATTGCTATACAATGTTTCACCCGTAGTACTTTGCGTTTCATTTAAATCAGACTGTGTATACAGTGGTACTTCAGGTATTTCTTTAGCCACTAATATATCCGCCTTATAATGCCATACAGGTTTACCATCTGATTTTTTAGATGAGATGGTCACTTCCAAACGACTGATATTATCATCGTTAGAGACTTCTTTAACATCAACCTGATAAGAATCAACCTGAGTTTTATCAAAGACGATACCTTTGAGCACCTGAAAGTTATCACACTCAAAGAAGTGATAAGAAGGATTAATACGCTCACAGATATTAGCCATCCACGATAATGCCGTTGCTGACGGCAGTACCGGATTACCGCCAATGAGATGATCATTTAAAAATGGATTGTCTTCCAGCAGCAAACTGCTATTAATCAAAAAAGTACGTAAAAGTGTATTGGTTTTATCAATATCAGCGCGCATAGAACTACCCAGCAGTAATTGAATCGTTTCAGCTCTGTCCTGATGTAATTCATTACCGAAGATCTCTACCCCTTCTGCAATAGGAATAATCTCTACATCACGTTCTTTAAAGTAACGCTTTAATTCAGGAGTTACCATACCTCCATCCCATGGTCCCCAGTTAAAGGAAACAACATGACATTTTGGATAGTAATGTCTGAACTGATACGCTGTTTTATTGAGAATTTCATTAGCTACTGAGTAATCAGACTGACCATTATTACCATAAAAGCCTGCTGCTGAAGAAAACATCACCAGATATTCCAATGTTTCTTTATTAACCAGTGACAGCATGGCTTCAAGACCATCAATCTTGGTATTCAGAACGGCATTGAAATCATTTTCAGTTTTCTTGTGAATCGGTTTATCAGCCAGCACACCTGCACCATGAATCAAACCGGTGATCTTGCCCAGCTTTTTAATAGCTGGTGCTGATTTTTCTTTTAGAGCCTCACTATTGCTGACATCAGCACTAATGTATTCAGCCTGTCCAGCCAGCGCAGTAATTTGCTTCAGTGTTTTGCTAATTTCACGCTCAGATTTGATGGCTCTTAAACGTTTGTTAAGAATAACCGGCGTAGGCATTTCACCTTCTGCCTTCAGCGCTTCCATAATTTTGCGTTTCAGCTCTGTTTCGTCATCACAGCCTTTTGCCCATTCCGGCTCTGAGCCGGTATAAGGCGCACGACCAGCAAGAATAAAACGGCAATGATATTGCTCGGCTAAGGGCATAATACAGGCTGCTGTTACGCCTTTTGCACCGCCGCTGACAAGAAATACCGATTCACTGGTAATTTTGCTATTGGCTGTTTCCAGTTTAGTATGCGCTCTGACATCACCAGAGAGTGTCATACGGCCTTTATCAGAATGACCCACTTCAGTAATTGATAGATCGGGATCAAATACTTCATCCATAAGAAGCTGAGCAGCATCTTTATCGTTAGTTTCAGGACTAAAATCAATAGCACGACAAAATACATCTTCCCATTCAAGATTAGCTGTCTTGATTAAGGCGTTGAGACCGCTCTGATTAAGTTCAAAACGATTATGACCGCCGATACCAATTTCACCATCCATATAGGAAACGCTGATAAAGAAGTTACGTCCCTGTGCGGGTTTTGTTGTCAATGCTTCTTTAAGATACTTCGCTGTGAAAAATACCATTTTCAGTACCGTAGACTCACGTTTACTGAATTTGATCTTGCTGCCTTTCGCTGAAGGCTTAGCGCTCAGGTGAATAAAGCCGCTCAGTGATTCTGTACTGGTAATTGAATTGAGAGTTTTTGCTAACTCTTCATCCGTAGCCTTTGCTAATTTAATGCTTTGCACACCCTTAGGCAGGCTAGACGGCTTAGCAACCAGTGAGGTCGGTAATTGCATGACAATGACCTTCCACCCTAATGTCTGCAAAAATTTAGCTGTATTGTACGTCATTTTGTCACCATTATCGGTGATCAGAGAAGTACGCCCCGTTATAGTGATTTCAGATCCCAGAACATCAGGTCGGGGTAGAAACTTTTTTACCACAACACTTTCGGTGGTCGCAAAAGTGCTTTCATTAGCTGACTGTGCAGGATCAACGGACTGCTCTGATAGTGCTCTGCTAATCGTACTGTCCTGAGCCACCAGACTTTTAAGATAATCTACAATTTCTGCCAGAGTACGCATTTTAGATAATTCATTTTGATCCATTTCCGGTAATTCAGGGAATTTGCTGGTCATGGTACCAAGGATTTCCACCCGTTTAATGGAGTCAATACCCAGATCAGCTTCCATATTCATATTCAGATCCAGCATTTCCACGGGATAGCCGGTTTTTTCATTAACAATTTCCAGCATGCCCTGCTTTATTTGCGCTGAATCAATACATGTTGTTGCTGCTGGCGCAGCTGCAGGTGAAGAGACTGAAGCTGTTGCACCGGCCTTTTCCTCAACATAATCGACAATTTCTTTCAATGTCTGCATTTCGGCCAGAGCATTCTGATCCAGCTCAGGCAGATCAGGGAATTTAGATGTCATGGCACCGAGGATTTCAACCCGTTTAATGGAGTCAATCCCCAGATCCGCTTCCATATTCATATTCAAATCCAGCATTTCCACGGGATAGCCGGTTTTTTCATTGACAATTTTCAGCATATCCTGCTTTACTTGTGCTGAATCGATACCTGTTGCTGTTGGTGCTGGTGCAGCTGCAGGTGAAGAGACTGGAGCCATTGCACCCACCTTCCCTTCGACATAATCGACAATTTCTTTCAATGTCTGCATTTCAGCCAGATCATTTTGATCCAGCTCTGGCAAGTCAGGGAATTTACTGGTCATGGCACCGAGGATTTCAACACGTTTGATCGAGTCAATACCCAGATCGGCTTCCATATTCATATTCAGATCCAGCATTTCCACCGGATAACCGGTTTTTTCATTGACAATTTCCAGCATACCCTGCTTTATTTGTGCTGAATCGATACCTGTTGGTGCTGGTGCAGCTGCAGGTGAAGAGACTGGAGCCATTGCACCAGCCTTCTCTTCGACATAATCGACAATTTCTTTCAATGTCTGCATTTCAGCCAGATCATTTTGATCCAGCTCTGGCAAGTCAGGGAATTTAGATCTTATGACACCGAGGATTTCAACCCGTTTAATGGAGTCAATGCCCAGATCCGCTTCCATATTCATATTCAAATTCAGCATTTCCACGGGATAGCCGGTTTTGTCCTGAACAATTTCCAGCATGCCCTGTTGAATCTGCTGAGCATCTAAATCAGCTGCTGCTTGAGCAACAGGTACAGGCTTAGAGGCGGCAACTGTCTTTACCGGCTCAGCAATAGTTTTACTGACAGCAGGCTGGGCTTTTACTGGAGCTGGCACAGGAGCAGATGATGTTGATTGAGTTACAAGCTGTGCTTCCTGAGGTATTTGTTGAACAGTTGAAACAGGTGCGCCAGTCATTAATGAAGCAGTCGATTGGCTAAATTCAATCTGACTCTTTAAATAACTCTCATGCACTCTCAGTGTATCTTGCTGGTACTGGTGCAGCTCTGATATAGCATGAGTAATATTATCCGGCACTAATTTGTTTTGTGTAGCAAATTCATCAACTAAATGATGCATCATGTCAAAAAAGCCATGTGAATAATCCTGCTGATTTTGCAGATAATATTCATGTGCTTTCAATGTGGCTGATTGAGCGAGTAACCAGGCTGACTGATCCTGCGCCTGTGTCACTTGAATCACTTGATTTGCCTGTTGATTCTGCATCGGTACTACCTGACCATCAGCTTGTGTGCTGGCTGCAATTCGGGCCTGAGCTTCAGCAGTGATCATGTCGATATTTTCAGCAATTGCCTGCTGTTTAATGGCTTCAATTTGCTCTGGAGATATTTGCGCTTCCGGTAAAGGTTGCGAAAGATCTTGCGGTAATGTGAGCTGGAAACCATCATTTAATGCATCTTCAAAGGCTTTCTTAGTGGCATCACTGACATAGTTAGCACCATTGAGCTTAATATTCATACCCGGCTTTTTAGCCAGCGGTTTTTCTACATCACGCTGGTAGACATCTTTTATATTCAGATCAACACCAGCAACCTTTAACTGAACTAAGGCATCACGATAAACAGTATCACTGTTTTTCTTAGGTGTGCTGTTCATAGCAACCGCTAAATGAGGTCTGTCATTTAAAATAGAGTCGACTAATTTAGTCAGTACATTTTTAGGACCGAATTCAACAAATATCGTACCGCCCTGATTGGCAATATTATTAATTTCTTGAGTAAACTGTACTGAATTGAGCATATTACGCTTGAAGCTTTCTTTAATGTCTTTTGCTACATGAGAATATGGCTGAGCGGTGACATTTGAGAATATAGTCGTGTGCGGCTTGCTAAATTTAATATTATCAATGGCATCAGAAAATGGCTTGTGTGCGTATTCTACTAATGATGAATGGAATGCCGCTAATACGGGTAATGCAACAGCGGAGAAACCATCCTTCTTCAAGGCGTCTTTAGCATCAGCTATAGCCTGAGTCGGTCCGGCAACAACAACTTGTTTGGGTGAATTATAATTGGCAATGGCAACGCCCTTATAGGCTTTGAGCTTTTCTTCAATTTCTTTGGCATCACCCATAACCGCCAGCATACTGCCAGCATCATAGGCTTCTTCAGGGTGAGTACCCATTGCAATACTTCGAGCACGAGACAAACTATAGAAGTTATCATCGTCAATAATACCCGCAGCCCATAAAGCGGTCAGTTCACCATAGCTATGACCGGCAACAAAATCCGGCTTAAAACCAGCCTGTTGAGTCATTTTATATAAACCAGCACTGACTGCACCTACGGCAGGCTGAATATATTGTGTCAGTTTGAGTTTTTCTGCCTGTGCTTTTTTACCTTCTTCTGTAAATACTTCTTCCGGGAAAACAACGCGAGTAATAGAGGTATCATTATCACCCAGTAATAACTGCCCCATTTCTGCAAAGGTTTCACGCATTGGCGGGAAGTTAACAGTCAGCTCTTTACACATATCCAGATACTGAGAGCCCTGACCTGAGAACAATGCTACGACTTTTGCATCTTCAGGCAATGCTGCTGTTCGATAATGAAGACCACTAAAGTGATCCCATGTATCGTTTTTATAGCCTGTTGCCTGTTCTTTTTGTAATTGTTCTATGGAAGTGTTAAGCAACTCCATCACAGCTTGTTGATTTTTAGCGATAAAACCGATTCGCGCATGGTTTCTGGGAATATCATTCTGTTCAGCTTCCTGAGCAAAATTATAGTATTCCAGTCCCGTATTATCAGTAGTTAATGCCTTAGACCATGACTGGCATTTTGTCGTTAAGGCATCAGCTGACTCAGCATACAGTATAAATGAACGCGGCACATCATGCAGACGGTAATCTTTACCTGATGTTTTATCCATTTCGCTCTGATATTCTTCTAATACAAAATGATAGTTACTACCACCAAAACCAAATGAACTCACACCGGCACGACGCGGTGTTTTGGCTGTATTAATCCAGGGGCGAGTATCAGTGTTGAGATAAAAAGAAGACTCTTCTATGCCTAATTTTGGATTGGGATTATTAATATTGATGGTAGGCGGCAGTACTTTATGGTAGAGCGCCAAAGCAGTTTTGATAAGGCCGGCTGAACCTGATGCAGTCTTGGTATGACCAATTTGTGATTTTACACTCCCCAGAGCAATATGCTGTTTTTCATGATCTTCGTAATCAAAGGCCAGTTTTAAACCGTCGAATTCTGCTGCATCACCCGCTTTGGTACCCGTACCATGTGCTTCAAGCAGTTCGATTGTTTTCATATCAAAGCCGGCATCTTCATAAGCTCTCTCAACAGCAACTCTCTGACCACTGGCACGAGGTGCATAAATACTCTTAAAACGACCGTCACTGGAAGTACCAACACCCTTAATCACCGCGTAGATACGATCATTATCACGCTCAGCATCTTCAAGACGCTTGAGCATCACCATGCCCACACCTTCACCAATGACAATACCATGAGAATCTTCATCAAATGGCTTAGGGACTTCCCCGTCAGTGAAAGCAGGTGTTTTACTGAAATTGAGATACATAAAGGGTGAGTTGTCAGTATCAACACCACCGGTGATCATGGCATTGGCTTTATATTCAAGCAAATCACTGATAGCCATCTTCATGGCAGCCAGAGAACCGGCACAAGCAGCATCAACCACACAGTTGGTACCGCCAAGATCAAAACGGTTAGCCACACGACCAGCAATTACGTTACCCAGCATACCAGGGAAGGAATTTTCCACCCAGGGGATGTAGGCTTTTTTCATTTTTTCAATCAGAGTCTGAATGTCATCTTCTGCAACACCACTACTTCTGAGTACTTTTTCCCACACGGGTCCTTGCAAGCGTGATATCAGAGGAGTAATTAATTTTTGTCCACCGCCGACACCCAGGATAACACCGGTATTTTGTCGATCAAATTCAGCATCAATATAGCCACAGTCCTTAATTAAATCTCTGGCAACTAGTAATGAAAGCAGTTGAGAGCTATCGGTAACTTCCAGAATATTAGGCGGCAAACCAAATTCCATGGGGTCAAAATCAATATCAGGAATAAAACCACCACGTTTACTATAACTTTTGTCTGGAGCAGATGGATCAGCATCATATAAATCATTGATTTCCCAGCGATCCGAAGGTACATCAATCACACAGTCCATTTTGCCGACAATGTTTTCCCAAAATTCCTGCAAATTTCTTGACTCAGGGAAGAGTGAAGCCATGCCGATAATGGCAATGGGCGTCTTTTGCAATTGAGATGCCATTTTTTCGTCGACGTTTTTATCAATATGTGTGTTATCTTGCATTATGAACCTATCTTAAAAATTTTTTCATAAAAATGAATGCTGTGAAGCTATACTTCTTACCACAAAAGATTCTATAAACAATAAACCTACAAATTAGAATTAAATGATTGCTTAACCGCTAATTTTCATGCAAATACGACTAATAGTCAATTCTGACAACCAAGATAAGGAGTAATTTATACAGTTAATTTAAATTATCTAAAGTTTAGAGCGACAGCTCACCCTTGAGTGACCTGTTTTTTTCAAATGTTCTTTAACAAATTATTTATAACAAGCTGATTTGAGGTGTGTTTATACAAATACTTCAAATTGCTTCAATATATCCGTGTTAGGCGGCTGGAATTTTTGGGACTTTAGGT
>JAIVER010000005.1 GCA_023864145.1 Thiohalomonas sp.
AAAAGAAATCATAATGATGAGGTGGCGGATAATTTGCTTAATCAGAACTTCGATCCTGTTGCGCCTAATCATATTTGGGCCGGAGATATTAGCTACTTAAAAACAGGTGAAGGCTGGATGTATTTGGCTGTTGTAATGGATTTGTACTCGCGCCGTATTGTAGGCTGGTACGTCAGCAAACGAATGACAACAGACTTGATATGCAAAGCAATGATCATGGCCTGCAACTTAAGGCAACCACCTTTTGGGCTTGTTTTTCACAGTGATCGAGGTTCTCAATATACCAGTAAGCGGTACAGAAAATTACTGAGTAATTATGGAATCCGAGCAAGTATGGCTGATGTTGGAGCTTGTTGGGATAATGCCGTAGTTGAACGCTTTTTTGGAAGTCTCAAGCACGACTGGATATTTAAAATTGCTCAATCTACCCGTGAACATATGAAGAAAGATGTTGCAGTTTATACCCATGACCTATGAAAATCAAGCATTTTCATAGGTCATGGGTATAGCCCAAATTTGAATCCGATAGAGCGGTTTATGGAAAGTAATGAATGAAAAGGTGAGAAATAATCATTTTTTTCACAGTGCTTAAAGAGTTTCGAGAGAAAATTAATGAGTTTTTTGATGAAATTTTACCGAGCATTTTCAAGTTGATTGGGTATAAGTTCTTCAGTTAAGCTAACTGATTCTTTATCAGATAAGATAAAAGTATGTCTTAAATATTCATCCAGAGGTGTGAGAAAACCCAGAGGGTATCAAAGTCAAAAATAACTGACTGATGATTGGTTGATGCCAGTAAAATAACATGATAATCCCAAATGACAGGCTGATTCAATGGTGCAGCCATTTGATTGAGCAAGGGGAATTTTTGCGCGGGGTTAGTGATGAGCAGACACCACATCTTATTCATTGCTATACTGGCGGATGAGAGTGAGCAGTATTAACTGCCAGATATTTTCCTCACAAAAAAGAGCGGTATAAAGGTAATCGGTTTTATGAAATTCTTTATTGAGCATAAGATTAGAATAATTTAAAAAAAATTCAGGATGTTAAAGCAATGACAAAAACCTATATTAAAGGTAAAGATGAGGCTTTGGAAGTCTCAATTGAAAAAATGCAGGCACAATTGCAGGCACTTGGATTTGAGATTGAAGAAACGCTCTGGCTTAATCCTGTAGGCAATATCTACTCGGTTAATATCCAGGATAAAAACTGCCCGTTATTATTTACCAATGGTAAGGGCAGTAGCAAAAATGCCTGTCTTGCCAGTGCTCTGGGAGAATTTTTTGAACGCCTGAACTGTAACTATTTCTTTGCTGATTATTATCTGGGTAATAAAATTGCTCATGATGACTTTGTCCATTACCCCAATGAAAAATGGTTTTCTCTGGAAGGTTCAGATGCTCAGATGCGTGCTGAACTGCTCAATGATGAATTATGGTCATTTTATGATCCGGAAAAACTTTTAAGCCCTGGACTGCTTGTTGATACTAATTCCGGTAATGCTCAGCGCGGTATCTGCTCGCTGCCTTTTGTAAGACACAGTGATTTGAAAACAATCTGGTTTCCAGTGAATATTATTGGCAATTTATATGTCAGTAATGGCATGTCAGCCGGTAATACCATGATGGAAGCCCGTACTCAGGCGCTGTCAGAAGTATTTGAACGCTATGTTAAAAATCGCATTATCGCAGAAGGTATCAGCCTGCCTGAGGTACCGGATCATATTATTGAACTGTATCCTAAAATACTTGCTGCCATTGATGAACTGGAAAAAGAAGGTTTTATGATTGAGGTAAAAGATGCATCATTGGGTGGCCGTTATCCGCTGATCTCTGTGGCAATGATGGAGCCGGACTCCGGGCGTTGTCTGGCATCATTTGGTGCACATCCCAGCTTTGAGGTGGCATTGGATAGAACCATTACGGAGCTCTTACAGGGACGGTGTCTTGATTCTCTGGATGGTTTTCAAACTCCGTGTTTTGATGCACAAGCCGTGGCTGACCCGGTTAATCTGGAAAACCACTTTATTGATTCCAGCGGTTTGATAAGCTATGATTTCTTTAAAAAGGACAATGATTACGAGTTTGTCTATTGGGATTTTGACAGCAGCACTCAATCAGAGTTTGAGTTTCTTTTGAGTATGCTTGATGGCGAAAATAAAGAGGTTTATATTGCAGATTATGAACATCTGGGTGTTTATGGTTGTCGTATTCTGGTGCCGGGTGTTTCTGAAATTTATCCGGTTGAAGAACTTAACTGGCAGAATAACAATGAAGGTCTTGCACTCAGAGAGCGCATTTTATCTTTAGGTCTTTTAGATGTTGAACAGGCAAAAGAATTATTACAGGAACTGCAAGAAAGTGACTATACTGATCATTCAGATGTCTGTGGTTTGATTGGTATTGCACCTGATCCGCAAAGTGTTTTTGAAAGCCTGAGAATCGGTGAATTAAAAGGCATGCTTGCCTTGCACTCAGGTGATTTTACTCAGGCATTGGAGTGGGCTGAATGGTGTCTGGAAATGGCACAGTTGCCAGCACCCAGAGAAAAACTCTATCGTGCATTGGTGGTCATGCTGGAAATTCATCTGGATGAAAATAAGGACCGGGAAATGTATCGCGATGGTTTAGATGCTTTGTATGGTCTGGATACGGTGAAACGCTGTATTGCTCTGATTGATGGTGAAATGCACTATGATGCTTTATTTGATGCAGGATTAAAGTTAAACGGTTTGCAGCGTCATCAGAGTTTGTTAACAGCTTATGAGAAGTTACAGGAAGCTAAAAGCAGGTTTAATGGCTGATGACTTTAACTCCGATTCTTTTAACCCTAAAGAAAGGGCTGTTATATTTGTAAATGATTGTTTACAATCTACACAGTTTAAATACAAGAATTCTAAAAAGTAGAAAAGAAATGAAAGAAAATTTTGCCAATATTATCTCGGAAGTCGGAGAAAATCTGGACAGAGATGGCTTAAGAGATACCCCCGAACGAGCAGCTAAAGCCTTTCAGTTTTTAACTCGCGGCTATCATCAGAATATCGATGAAGTGGTTAATAACGCCATTTTTAAATCTGATAATGATGAAATGGTGCTGGTTAAAGATATTGAAGTTTATTCCCTGTGTGAACATCACTTATTGCCTTTGATCGGCAAATGTCATGTTGCCTATTTACCGCAAGGTAAAGTCATCGGTTTGTCCAAAATTGCTCGTATTGTTGATATGTATGCCCGTCGCCTGCAGATTCAGGAAAATATGACTAAGCAGATTGCAGAAAGCATTATGGAAGTCACAGGTGCCAGAGGCGTTGCCGTGGTATTGGAGGCGAAACATTTATGTATGATGATGCGTGGTGTGGAAAAACAAAATTCTATGATGACCACCTCAATGATGCTGGGAGCCTTTCGTGAAATGCCCTCCACACGTTCTGAATTTTTAAGTTTGATTCGTTAGATTGGGAAGGTAAGCCATGTCTTTTCAAAAGCAGTCTTCTCAAATAGCAACGATTTATATTAAAAACTTACGTCTCAGGACGTTTATTGGTTTTAATGAAGAAGAAAAAAACAAAAAACAGGATGTTATTGTCAATATTCAGCTGCGTTATGATGCAGCAGCTGCTGCTGAAAGTGATTCTGTTGATGACGCCTGTAACTATAAAATATTAACCAAAAAGATAATTGCCCTGGTAGAAGGGCAGGCATTTGATCTGTTAGAAAAAATGGCCGGGGATATTATTGCCCTGATTGCTTCTATCGGCAAAGTGCAGGAGGCATCAGTGGAAATTGACAAGCCTCATGCCTTACGTTTTTCAGACTCTGTTTCCGTTAAAATGGGATACCAGAAGAATGGTTAAAAGCTTCTTTCAACTGAAAAATTAGCCAGAGTAATCAGCGCTTCTTTATATTCTGAGTTAGGGATATTATCTAATTGTGCAATGGCCTGTTGAGCTTCATTTTTAGCAATATTACGCGTGTAATCCAGTGCGCCGGTTGTTTCTATAGCTTGAGTAATAGCCTTAATTTGATCCAGACCGCCTTGTTCAATAGCTTCCTTAATCAGCGCCGCCTGTTCCTCTGTACCATGTGCCATCGCATAGATAAGCGGCAAAGTGGGTTTGCCTTCTGCCAGATCATCACCCACATTTTTACCCATATCTTCACTGCTGGCGCTATAATCAAGAACATCATCTATCAGCTGAAATGCGGTGCCAAGATGCATACCAAATTTTGCCATGGCCTGTTCAGTGGCTTCATCCTGCTGAGCAACCATCGCACCTAATTGTGAGGCTGACTCAAATAATTTTGCTGTTTTGTAATGAATCACTTCAATGTAGCGTGCTTCTGTAGTAGACGCATCATTACAGTTTAATAGTTGTAATACTTCACCTTCGGCAATGGTATTAGTGGAATGAGAAAGAATTTCCATCACTTTCATACTCTCCACACCTACCATCATCTCAAAGGCTCTGGAATAGAGAAAGTCGCCGACTAATACACTGGCAGCATTACCCCAGAGTTCATTGGCAGTCTCTTTACCGCGACGTAGTGCAGATTCATCAACCACATCATCATGCAATAAGGTGGCCGTGTGGATAAATTCAATCACTGCAGCTAGCGTCACATCATGTTCATCTGTAGTGTCTGATCCTTTAGAATCATTGTAGGCAAAAGCATTGGCACTGAGCAGAACCAGTACAGGACGGAGGCGTTTGCCAGCGCTATTAATAATGTATTGGCTGATCTGGTTAATTAAAACTACTTCAGAATGAAGGCTGGTTTGAATCAAGCGGTTAACTCGCTCCATATCACCTTTGATTAATGTGAAAACGTCTTCAATGTTCATTTGTTGAGTATAAATATCAGTTGCTATTAAAATTCATTTTAGACCCATGTATAATTACGCAGGCTGAATAAAACCTATGGATCGTATGTTTACAATATGACTGTGTCAAGCATTTACTGCTGAAAACAGCCGTATTTTAATGAATATTAAAATAAAAGAGGATAGGGTTTGACAGGATTAGAAAAACACGCTAAAATTAATCGTCTTAGATTCATGGTTTTTGTTATTGCATCACCCTTAGTATTTTTTAAGTGCGGGGTTTTAAGCAGGGATATTTTAAACAAAAGCCTTTTATATTTACTTTGGTATGTTTGGAGTATGTGTGTGTACGCAGTAATTAAAACTGGCGGTAAGCAGTATAAAGTAAGTGAAGGTCAGACGCTTAAAGTTGAAAAGTTGAATGCCGAAGAAGGCGAAAGCATTGATCTTAATGAAGTTTTGATGGTTTCTGATGGCGACGACGTTAAAGTGGGCGCACCTTTTCTTGATGGTGGCAAAGTGATTGCAACAGTTGCTTCTCATGGTCGTGCAAAGAAAGTAACTATTGTTAAGTTTAGACGTCGTAAGCATCATCGTAAACAGATGGGACATCGTCAGTCTTATACTGAACTTAAAATTGAAAAAATTACTGCATAGCTCTTAATAATTACCTCTCAGTAACACAAGTATAAAAAATTAATACTCAGGTTTTATAGATCGGGTTTTATAAATCAGGTTTTAAAAAACGTGTATTAAAAGAAGGATAACAAAATGGCTCATAAAAAAGCTGGTGGTAGTACCAGAAACGGACGTGATTCGGTATCGAAACGTCTTGGTGTTAAAAAATTTGGTGGTGAAATGGTTGTTGGCGGTAATATTCTTATCCGTCAGCGGGGCACTAAAGTTCATCCTGGTTTAAATGTTGGTATTGGTAAAGATGATACATTATTTGCCAAGGTTGATGGTAAAGTTGTTTTTGAAACAAAAGGCCCTAAAAACCGTAAATTTGTTAGTGTTATCGCTGCGTAAATTTTATTTTCCGTTACTTACTTTAAAGCAATTGGTTTTAAAATAACTAGTTTTAAGGTGATTCGGAAGTTAAAATTTTCAGTATAAACTGACATAAAAGGCTCTGCCAGTTTCTGGCGGAGCCTTTTTTCGTTTTTTAAACTATAATCCTAAATAAACGTGTTCATTGCACGCTATTAACTACCTACTACTCATAAGAAATAAAGGCTGAAAATGAAATTCGTTGATGAAACGACTATAACAGTAGAATCCGGTCAGGGTGGCAGAGGTATTGCCAGCTTTCGTCGTGAGAAATATATTCCATTTGGCGGCCCGGATGGTGGTGATGGCGGCGATGGTGGTTCAGTTTTCCTTCGAGCTAGTGATGGTTTAAATACTCTGGCTGATTTTCGCATGACGCGTTTTTATAAGGCAAAAAATGGTCAGGCCGGACAAGGCAAAGAAAAAACCGGTCGCGGCGGTGATGATCTCTACGTTGATGTGCCCGTCGGTACCAGTGTTATTGATATAGAAACAGAAGAAAGTCTAGGTGACCTGATGGAAGCTGCTCAGACTCTTCTGGTTGCCCGGGGCGGTTTTCACGGTCTTGGTAATACCCGCTTTAAGAGTAGTGTAAACCGCGCCCCCAGACAATGCACGCTCGGTACACCGGCAGAACGTCGGGAATTAAAGCTGGAACTAAA
This sequence comes from Thiohalomonas sp., assembly GCA_023864145.1. GTDB lineage: Bacteria > Pseudomonadota > Gammaproteobacteria > GRL18 > GRL18 > GRL18. The sequence goes on from JAIVER010000005.1 coordinate 6,537, forward strand.
AGTACTGGCTGATGTGGGCTTACTGGGTATGCCTAATGCCGGTAAATCCACTTTTATCCGTGCCGTTTCTCAAGCCAAACCTAAAGTGGCTGATTATCCATTTACTACCCTGATCCCTAATCTTGGTGTCGTCAGTATTCTGGCGCATCGCAGTTTTGTGCTTGCTGATATTCCCGGTGTAATTGAAGGTGCGTCAGAAGGCGCAGGGCTTGGTATCCGCTTTTTAAAACACGTGGCAAGGACAGGCTTATTATTACATTTTGTGGATGTAGACCCCTATGACGGCAGTAGTCCGGTTGAAAGTTTTAATGCGATTGAAAAAGAGCTGGAAAAATTTAGTAATACAGCAGAAAATGAACAACTGGATAGTTTAATTAAGAAAGAACGCTGGCTGGTTATCAACAAAATAGACTTATTAGCTGATGAAGAGCAAGAGCAAAAATGTCATGAAATTGTAGAATCTCTGGGTTGGCAAGGCCCGGTTTTCAAGATTTCAGCGATGAATAAAGAGGGTACAAAAGAGCTTTGTTTTGCTATTATGGATCATCTGGAAGCTCAAATCGGCTTCAAAGGTCATGCAGATAATGATGATATTGAAGAAGATTATGAGCAAATTACCAGCGGCACCTACGATGTGGTTTCTGGAAAAATTATCAAATAGTATCTGAACTAGCAACTATCTACTACAAAAAGAAGCCCTATATTTTTTTACATGAGAATACAAAAACGCAATCATTTACCTAAAACCCGTCGCTGGGTTGTTAAAATCGGCAGTGCTTTACTGACCAATGACGGCAGTGGACTGGACTATGAGGCCATTACGCTTTGGGTAAAGCAAATGGCGGATTTAATTGGTGCTTCTGCCCGGAGTGATTCATCTCAGGAGGCCATTGAAATTGTTTTAGTGTCTTCCGGCGCTGTTGCTGAAGGCATGAAGCGCATGGGGTGGAAGATTCGCCCTGATTCACTTTACAAACTTCAGGCCGCCGCCGCCGTAGGCCAGATGGGTCTTGTTCAGGCGTATGAATCCCAATTTCAAAAGCATAACCTACATACTGCACAGATCCTGCTCACTCACGATGATTTATCTAATCGCACACGTTACCTCAATGCCCGTTCAGTGTTGTTAAAACTCATTACTCTGGGGATTGTTCCCGTGCTTAATGAAAATGATACCGTAGTCACGGATGAAATTCGTTTTGGTGATAATGATACTCTGGCTGCTCTGGTTGCTAATCTGATTGATGCTGACTTACTGGTTATATTAACGGATCAGCAAGGCATGTTTGATAGTGATCCCAGGCATAATCAGCAGGCTAAATTATTAACAGAAGTGGATGCAGTGGATCCTGAGCTGGATAATATGGCGGGTGATAGCAAAGGAGTTCTGGGTCGTGGAGGTATGGCGACCAAGCTGAGAGCTGCCCGTCTGGCTGCCCGTTCTGGTGTGGCAACGATTATTGCTTCGGGTCATGAAGATAATGTCCTGAACCGAATTTATCAGGGTGAACAGATTGGTACACTGCTGATGGCTAATCATGCGCCATTACTGGCAAGGAAACAGTGGCTGGCAGGACACCTGCAAATGAAAGGTGAACTGATACTTGATAAGGGGGCGGCTAATGTCCTTAAAAGCAAAGGCTCCAGCTTATTGGCTGTTGGTGTTAAAGATGTTATTGGTCAATTTTCACGGGGTGATATGGTTGCCTGTGTGGATGAAGACGGGCGGGAAGTCGCACGCGGACTCATAAACTACGATAGTGATGAAACTGGAAAAATCAAAGGCTATGCCACTAATAAGATTGCCGAAATCTTAGGTTATATTGATGAGCCGGAATTAATTCATAGAGATAATCTGGTGGTTATTTAATCACTATTATTTCAGTTTGAACTAATGATTGTTTATTGCTTTTAGTAAGCAAAAGAAAGCACTTGATCTTTCGTTGGAAATATCGGATAATCTCCCGCTTTCAAAATTAGCCGTATAAGTTTGATACAAATTAATAAATTTCAGGAGTAAGACCATTGGCAAATTCACCACAAGCTAAAAAACGTGCGCGTCAGGCAGTTAAACATCGTACCAGAAACGTTGCTAAACGTTCTGAGTTCCGTACCGTACTTAAACATACAGTTTCTGTAATTGATACAGGTGACAAAGAGTCTGCAGTCAGCGCACTTAAAGCTGCAACACCTGTGATTGACAGCATGGTTAGCAAGGGTCTTATCCACAAAAACAAGGCTGCTCGTCATAAGAGCCGTCTGAATGCCAGAATCAAAGCTCTAGGCTAAGCTTTTTTTAATAAGAGAAGTTTTTAATAAGAAAAACTTTGCTAAAAGAGATACTCACTAAAGAGCATTATACTTGCTAAATATCTTGAGAACGCATCGTTGAAAACGAAAGAGTACAATCTTAAAAGCTAACAAAAAAGCCGGACTTTATGAGTTCGGCTTTTTTGTTTTAAGTCAGTTTCCATCAGAGCGGAATGAGTCTTAAATTGTTTAAATCCACCCTTATCGTCAGTGCGATGACATTACTTTCCCGCATATTGGGTTTTATACGGGATGTGATTTTTGCTCGTGAGTTTGCCGCATCTGCGGGTATGGATGCCTTTTTAATTGCGTTTAAAATCCCCAATTTTATGCGTCGTTTATTTGCTGAAGGTGCATTTAATCAGGTATTTGTACCGACACTGGGTGAGTACAAAGAAAAAAAAGATAAGCAAGCCGTTAAAGATCTTATCCAGCATGTTTCTGGTACTCTGGGCGGCTGGCTGTTTATTATTACCCTGATTGCTGTTATTGCTGCCCCGATTGTCATTATGATCTTTGCTCCGGGTTACCTGGAACAACAAAATCAGTCCAAATACGAATTAACCGTTAATTTATTGCGCATCACCTTCCCCTATATTCTGTTTATTTCTTTGGTAGCTTTTGCCGGGGGCATTTTAAATACCTATCAGCAATTTGCGGTGCCAGCATTTACCCCGGTTTTGCTGAATGTGGTGTTAATTTCAGCCGTTTACTGGATTGTACCAATGATGGATGAACCTGTAATGGGGTTGGCTATTGGTGTTTTCCTGGCGGGTTTATTACAGTTATTATTTCAACTGCCTTTTATCGCGCGCATGGGCTTTCTCAGCTGGCCTCGCTGGGATACACAGCATGCGGGGGTTAAAAAAATACTGAAGCTTATGTTGCCGGCCATATTTGGTGCCTCGGTAGCACAGATTAATTTACTACTGGATACTATTATTGCCTCATTGCTGGTGACCGGTAGTATTTCATGGCTCTATTATTCTGACCGACTAATGGAATTTCCGCTGGGTATTTTGGGTGTAGCGCTGGCAACGGTTATTTTACCCAGTTTAACTAAGCAGCATGTGAGTGATTCTAAAGAGCAATTTTCAGCCACTCTGGATAAAGCCATTCGTTGGGTGATATACCTGGGAGTGGCTTCTGCAGTGGGCTTATTTATGCTGGCGGCACCGATCATTACCACCTTATTCGGCAGTGATAAATTTCTTAAACGTGATATTGAGATGTCCGCCATGAGTCTGATGGCTTATAGTTTTGGTCTGGTGGGCTTTATTCTGGTAAAAGTTCTCTTACCCGGCTTTTATTCGCGTCAGGATACTAAAACACCGCTCAAAATAGGGATTGCAGCGCTGATTGTTAATATGGTGTTCAATATTGCTATTGTTGTTCCCTGGTTTTTACTGGATTATCCCGGTGCTCATGCCGGTCTGGCCATTGCTACCTCGATCTCTGCATTTACTAATGCCTTTTTGCTTTATCGCTGGCTGCGTAAACATGAAGTCTATTGGCCGGCAAAAGGCTGGGGCAAAGTCTGGTTACAAGTTATTGTGGCTAATAGTGTGATGCTGATGGTGTTATGGCTGACAAAATATGAACTGGAGCAATGGTTGAACTGGCCGACATCAGAGCGAATTATGCAACTGCTATTGAGTATTACTTTGGCAATAGCGGCCTATTTCGCCTGTCTGTTTATTCTTGGTGTCAGAAAACGAAATTTTTTCCCCACGAAATAAAAACAGTCCTACTTTAGTCCAGCAATGTATAAAGCCACGTAACTATTCAGTGTGTATTTCTAAATAACGCTTGTTAAGCCCATGGTTGCTTATTTTTCTAACTTTGAAAACTCGCTGCGCTCAGACAATCAAAGTCAGAAAAATAAGCAACCATGGGTTTTTTGTAAATAATATGCTGAATAGTTACAAATCCACATAAGAAAAAAAGGTTTAAATCACCGATTTCTGTGTTGTAAGAACTTGAACCTAAATTAATCAGTTGAATCTCCAGCACGTCTCCTCATGGAGCCTACTTTTGGTGATCGCTCTCGCTACGATTCAACTGATTAATTTAGGTTGAAAGAGGTTGCTATTCCTGCGTTCTTCGGCAATTTATCCTCATTTTTCTTTATGCATATTTATGCGTTGGTGTACTAGGTCTTCATATTGTTGTAAACTTACGGGTTTACAAAAAACAGAGTACGAGACTAAGAAATGGAAATAATTCGTGGCTTACACAATCTAAGCAAGCAGAAACAGCGCTGTGTGGCGACGATAGGCAATTTTGATGGTGTGCATAGCGGTCATCAGTATATTTTGTCACAATTGAGTAAAAAAGCTCGGGCTGATCAACTGCCTTCTATAGTGATCACCTTTGAACCACAGGCACAGGAATTCTTTGTACCGCAACGTTCTCCTGCCCGCTTAACCCGCTTCAGAGATAAAGCGGAAGTGATTGCTGATTGTGGTATTGATAAATTACTGGTGATTCATTTTAATGAATCATTTTCTCAACTTACAGCCGAGCATTTTGTACAGCAAATCCTGATAGATAAACTGGCTGTTAACTATCTGCAAGTAGGCGATGACTTTCAATTTGGTAAAGATCGCGGAGGTAGTTTTGCGATACTGCTTGAAAGTGCTAAAGAATTTAGCTTTGAAGTGGAAAATACTCCGACTTTTGCCATTGATAATGAAAGAGTCAGCAGTACTCGTATCCGGCAAGCTTTAGAAGCCGGTAATATGGACCTGACCAGACAATTGTTAAAACGTTCTTATTCGATGTCGGGTCATGTTCAGCATGGTGCTAAGCGGGGTCGAACCATTAGCTTTCCCACAGCTAATGTTCCCCTGCATCGTGAAACTCCGGCAGTGTCAGGCGTATTTTCGGTCAGATTATGGGGTAAAGACCTGGGGATATGTAAAAATACTATTGATGCCGACGTAAAAGAAACTAATGATGCCCGTCGTCAGGGAAAGTATGCTCCTCAGGGAATTAACGGCATCGCAAATATCGGTTATCGACCAACAGTCGATGGTCAAAAAGGTTTGTTGGAAGTTCATCTTTTCGATTTTAAAGGTGATCTTTATGGCAAACTGGTACATGTGAATTTTTTACATAAAATTAGAGATGAGATGAAGTTTGATTCTTTTGAGATATTAAAAGAACAAATACTAAAAGATGTGGTTGAGGCAAAGGCTTATTTTTCCAAATAGCCCCTTAGACAAAAATTGAGTCAAAAAATTTAGACGTAAAGTGAGAACCTTGTGAGCAAGAAAAATATCTATAAAGATACCTTGAATTTACCAAAAACAAAATTCGCCATGAAGGCAAATCTGGCTCAGCGCGAACCCGGTATGCTGGCACAATGGGAAGAAAGTGGTATTTACAAAAAATTGCGAGAAGAAGCGGCTGGACGCCCCAAATTTATTCTTCATGACGGCCCTCCTTATGCTAATGGTAATATTCATATTGGCCATGCTGTTAATAAAATATTAAAAGATATTATTATCAAGTCTCAGACTCTGGGCGGCTATGATGCACCCTATATTCCCGGATGGGATTGTCATGGTCTGCCTATCGAACTTAATGTTGAGAAAAAACTAGGCAAGGCCGGTGTTAAGGTTGATGCCAAGACCTTCCGTAATGGCTGCCGCGATTATGCGCGTAAACAGGTGGACGGACAAAAAGAAGATTTTAAACGTCTGGGTGTGATGGGTGATTGGGACAATCCTTATCTCACTATGGATTTTAATTTTGAAGCCAATATTATCCGTACCCTGGGCAAAATTATTGATAAGGGACATCTGCATAAAGGTTCCAAGCCAGTGCACTGGTGTACTGATTGCGGTTCTGCTCTGGCCGAAGCAGAAGTTGAATATGAAGATAAAAAATCACCAGCCATTGATGTACGTTTTAAAGTACTGGACAAGTCAGCGGTATTAGAACAATTTGCTGCCGCAGACAGCAGTGATCAGCCTATTAATGCCGTTATCTGGACAACAACACCTTGGACCCTGCCTGCCAATCAGGCTGTTGCTCTGCATGCTGAATTTGAGTATGTACTGGTTAAAACCGATAGTGAGATCTTGATATTAGCAGAAGATCTTTATGAAAGTGCCTTGCAGCGTTACGGCGTAGAAAATTTTGCAATATTGGGTCGTTGTAAGGGAGGTCAATTAGAGCATCAGCAATTACAACACCCATTTTATAAGCGTCAGGTGCCTGTGATTCTGGGTGATCACGTTACTAAAGATTCAGGTACCGGTGCTGTACACACAGCTCCCGGACATGGTCAGGAAGATTATATTATCGGTATGAAATATGATCTGGAAGTCGATAATCCTGTGGGTGCGAATGGCTGTTTTGTTACTGGTACACCTTTATTTGCAGGGCAGTATGTATTCAAGGCTAACCCTCTGGTGTTAGATGTTTTAAAAGAAAAGGGTGCATTGCTCAATCATGAAGAATTGCTGCATAGCTATCCTCATTGCTGGCGCCATAAAACCCCGATTATTTTCCGTGCGACACCACAATGGTTTATCAGCATGGATCAAGCCGGCTTGCGTCAGTTAGGCACCGAAGCGGCAAGAAAAACAGTCTGGCTGCCCGACTGGGGTAAGGCTCGTATTGAAGGGATGTTGGAAAATCGTCCCGACTGGTGTATTTCCCGACAACGAACCTGGGGTGTGCCCATTACACTGTTTGTCCATAATGAGACACAGGAACTGCATCCCGATACCTCCGCTCTGATTGAAAAAGTCGCTTTGCGAGTGGCTCAAAACGCTATTGATGACTGGTTTGAATTAGATGCCTCGGAACTTATTGGTGATGATGCAAAAAATTACACTAAAGTGGTTGATACACTGGATGTCTGGTTTGATTCAGGCGTTTCTCATGCCTGCGTGATCAATGAGCGTGAAGAATTACAATTTCCGGCTGATTTGTATCTTGAAGGCTCTGATCAGCATCGAGGGTGGTTTCAGTCCTCATTACTGACCTCAGTAGCGGTTAATGATGTGGCACCGTATAAAGAAGTGCTGACTCATGGCTTTGTCGTGGATGCACAGGGTAAAAAAATGTCCAAATCCAGGGGCAATGTCATCGCACCACAAAAAATAATGAAAACTCTGGGTGCAGACATTCTCAGACTTTGGGTGTCCTCAACAGACTATACCGGTGAAATAACGGTTTCGGATGAAATTTTAAAGCGCACCGCCGATACTTATCGTCGTATTCGTAATACGGCACGTTTTATTCTGGCTAATCTGGATGGTTTTGAGCCTGCTCAAAACAGTGTGTCTGTGGAACAAATGCTGCCGCTTGATCGCTGGATCACAGTTAAGGCAGAATATTTGCAACAGGAAATTATTGCCGCTTATGAGCAATATGATTTTCATATCGTCTATCAAAAAGTCCACAATTTCTGTGCTATGGACCTCGGTGCTTTTTATCTGGATGTTATTAAAGATCGCCAGTACACTACACAGCCTGATAGTGTTGCCAGACGTTCAGCACAAACCGCATTGCATCATATTATTGAAGCCATGACACGCTGGATTGCGCCGATTCTGAGCTTTACTGCGGAAGAACTCTGGTCATTTATTCCAGGAGAGCATCCTGAGTCCGTTTTCTTTGAAACTTGGTATGCCTTTCCACTGGAAATTCAGGATGAAATGGATGATGACTACTGGCAGCAGGTTTTAAAAGTACGCGTTGCCTGTAGTAAAGAAATGGAAAAGTTGCGTATTGATAAGAGTATCGGCTCGTCCTTAGATGCAGAGATTGATCTTTATTGTGATGCGAAGATGAAAGACATTTTGAGTAAACTTGAAGATGAACTGCGTTTTGTACTCATCACTTCTGCTGTTCATCTGCATGATATTGCTGATAAACTAGCGGATGCGGTTAAGATTGAAGAGCTATCAGGCATTGCTCTCACAGTGAAAGCATCGGAACACACAAAATGTGTACGTTGCTGGCATCACTGTGAAGATGTGGGGAGTCATAGTGAACACCCTGAGCTGTGTGGACGCTGTGTTGATAATGTGGCGGGTGATGGTGAAGTACGCCATTTTGCTTAAATTTTTCACATATACCCATGACCTATGAAAATGCTTGATTTTCATAGAGAAGAAGCTCTAAATTATCCAATGACGCAAATTACTCTCACAGGCCATGAAAAATCAGCTCTAGAAATGCAAGATAAGCATTCTGGAAATGGAAAAGAACGAGATAGAATCAAAGCCATCCTACTTTGCTCTGAA
>JAIVER010000006.1 GCA_023864145.1 Thiohalomonas sp.
ATGGGCTGTGAGAGTAATTTGCGTCATTGGATAATTTTGATCTTCTTCTCTATGAAAATCAAGCATTTTCATAGGTCATGGGTATATGCTGGTCTAAGTTCAATTGTATCAAAGCCGCCGCCTAATGACGCCGCCGCGATATTACCCGCAGGTAAATAAACACAATTATCGGTAATTCTATCATCAATCCTGATAGTCACCTCAGTGCTATTATCACCCTGTTTTGCTGTCACTATCTGTGCATCTTCAAGCTTCAATTTTTTTGCAAGGGCAGAATTGATTCCTGCAAAATCAACTTGCGCATCTTGTGTCTGCTGCAGTGCAGCAGCTCTGCGGGTAACCGCATCTACATTATAAATTGATAATTCAGCAATTCTTTGCATGCCTGTCGTTTGCGCACTAATCTTCTCAGGACAGACCCAGGATAGCTGATTGTTTGTTTTATTCGTTACAGTCTGATTGGCAGAAGATTTAAGCTCATTAATAACATCTTCAGAACTTTGATATTCAAAACCGTCTAAATTAAACAGGTTGCCTAACACTCGTAGTACTTTCCAGCCCGGCTTAGACAATCCATTGGCTTTGCTTACTGCGTTAAAGCTTTGCCATGTTCCGTCAACATTAATTAAAGTGCCCGATGATTCTGTAATGGCCGCAATGGGTAATATGACATCGGAATCAGCTTGCATCGCATCGGTAACATAAGCACTTAAAGAAACCACAAAATCTGCATTTGCAAGAGCAGTTTTTGCCTGTAGCGGATTATCTAAATCACGCTCTGCTTCAATTCCGTAAAGAATATAGCCTTTAAGGTTTTCTGCAAACATTGTCTGAGTATTTAAGCCGTCTGTGTGACTAAAGGCATTATTTGAGATATGAGTACGATGGGGCAGCAATCCAGACAGGTAAGCACCTGAGGTATTAGCACCGGGAGTCAGATAACTCATAGTTGAACTGGTCGCAGCAGCAATAAAGGAAGCCAGCATTCTCATTGCAGAGTAATTCGGCATGGCCTGAATAATAGTACCCAGCATAACGACTGAGTTTTCTGCAGTAGATAATTCAGCAATACATTGTTTATGTTCATCAGCCACTTTTACAGAGGCAACCAATGCCGCCAAGCCTTCCGGTGCATCCTGTACTGAGCTTTCCAGAGCAGCTTTTGCTAACACTTTCAGTTCTTTAAACATTTGCGCCGGGGCAATCGTAAATTCGTGCGCCGCTTTGAAGTTAGAATCAAAGCTGACAGAATTCACAAATGAAATCTTTGCCCCCTTTAAAGATGCTTGTCTTAATTGATGCCCCATAATAGGCTGTTCTTTACGAACATTTGAGCCAATGATTAAAACTGCCTGCTGCTGTGAAATATGAGCAACACTCATAGCCAGACCGAGGAATAAAGGATCTTGATCCTGACCACTAAAGTCAGATTGACGCAGACGATGGTCAATATTATTACTGCCGATGCCACGCATTATTTTTTGTAACAGATACATTTCTTCTGTGGTAACAGAGGGGAAACAAACACTCCCAATTTGGTGTTTATCTTTTATGTCTTTGAGACCATTGACTGCAAATTGCAGCGCATCATCCCAACTGGCTTCTTTCCATTCGCCATCTTTCTTAATAAGCGGTCTGGTTAAGCGCTCATCACTTTGCAGACCTTCAAAACTATAACGATCACGATCTGAAATCCAGGCATCATTAATCGCATCATTCTCACGAGCAATTACCCGTTTTATCTCACCATTTTTGGTCTGAACATTACAGTTTGAACCGATGCAGTCATGAGCGCCAATACTGTCATTACTTGCTAATTCCCAGACACGGTAGGTGAAGCGTGATACTTTAGATGTCAGCGCACCAACCGGACAAAGGTCAATGATATTAGCGGATAATTCTGAATCGATACTCTTTTCAATATAAGTGCCGATTTCCATCCAGTCAGCACGTCCTGTGGCACCCAGTTCAGGCATTCCGGCAATTTCCTGCCCAAAACGGACACAGCGTGTACAATGAATACAACGGGTTAACTCAGTGGCGATAAGCGGACCGATATTTTTATCTTTAACCACTCGTTTGATTTCAGCATATCTGGATTTGTCACTGCCATAGCCAATAGAGAATTCCTGTAAATCACATTCTCCACCTTGATCACATACCGGACAATCTAAAGGATGGTTAATCAGTAAAAATTCCATTACCGATTTTTGTGCTGCCAGAGCATAAGTTGATTGGGTATTGACCACCATACCATCAGCAACAGGAGTTGCACAAGCCGGCATTGGCTTGGCCGCCTTCTCCACTTCAACCAGACACATACGGCAGCTGGCGGAAATGGATAGATTTTTATGATAACAAAAACGGGGTATGCCTATACCTGCCTTATCAGCAGCTTCAATAAGCATCTGACCCTGCTCGGCTTCAACCTGTTGACCGTTAATTTCGATAGTTACCATATTAAATACTCGTAAATCCGTCTTTAAATAAAAAGATTAGTTAATTAGTTAATTAGTTATTTGTATTACTTACTGCCTGGTCCAACCATACATTTCTTATGGTCGATATGATATTGGAACTCATCACGATAATCCTTAAGAAAGCCTTTCACCGGCATAGAAGCAGCTTCACCCAGTGCGCAAATTGTACGCCCCATAATGTCACCTGCCACTTTATCTAACAGATCAATATCTTCCTGTTTACCATAACCATGTTCAATTCGATGCATGATGTGTGATATCCAGCCAGTGCCTTCACGACATGGAGTACATTGACCACAGGATTCTTCCTGATAAAAATGTGACAAACGAGCTAAGGCATTTACCATACAAACGTTATCATCCAGAATAATCACAGCACCTGAACCCAGCATTGAACCTGCAGCTTGAATGCTGTCATAGTCCATAGTGACATCCATCATTTGCTCACCTGGAATAACCGGCGAAGAACTACCACCTGGAATGACGGCTTTAAGTTTATAACCGTCTTTCATGCCTCCGCACATTTCTAATAATTCAGAAAAAGGAGTGCCCATATCAATTTCATAGTTGCCCGGACGCTTCAGATTACCTGATACAGAAAATAGTTTTGTGCCGCCATTATTCGGCTTACCGTGTTCCAGAAACCACTGAGCGCCTTTTTCTACAATAACCGGTATAGAGGCTAGTGTTTCGGTATTATTAATGGTGGTTGGCTTACCATATAAACCAAATCCCGCAGGAAATGGCGGCTTAAAGCGCGGCTGACCTTTTTTACCCTCTATGGATTCCAGCAGAGCAGTTTCTTCGCCGCAAATATAGGCACCACCGCCCAAATGTGAATGTGCATCAAAATTAAAATCGCTGCCGAATAATTTATCACCCAGATAACCGGCTTCACGAGCTTCTTTAAGAGCATTATCAAAACGGCTATAAGGTTCCCAAAATTCGCCTCGAATGTAGTTATAACCGGTATCTGCACCAATGCAATAACCGGCGATAGCCATACCTTCTATCAGCTGATGCGGGTTATAGCGTAAAATATCACGATCTTTACAGGTACCCGGCTCACCTTCATCTGAATTACAAACAATATATTTCTGACCTTCAGAGTGGCGCGGCATAAAACTCCATTTCAGACCCGTTGGAAATCCAGCACCACCGCGACCTCTTAATGCTGAAGTTTTTACTTGTTCAATAATATCTTCTGCCGGGATCTTCTCTGTAAGAATTTTCTTCAGCGATTGATAGCCACCGACACTAAGATAGGATTCCAGTGTCCATGGTTCATCAAGATGTAATGTTCTAAAACAAACTTCGTTTGCCATTAAATACTCCGCTGGCTGCTCAAGCTTTCAAGAAAGCGTTCAAACTTTAGCCTACAACCTTTAACCTTCAAATGTGGTCTCAAAGAAAGGCGGCTTTCTATTTCAATCCGTCTAAAATCGTGTCAATTTTTTCTGCGTCAAGATTTTCGTAATAGTTTTCACCGATTTGCATCATCGGGGCACCAGAACAAGCGCCAAGACATTCAACTTCTTTGAGAGTAAAACGATTATCTTCTGTCGTCTCACCCATTTTGATATCCAGTTTATCTTCCAGATGAGCAACGATTTCACCTGATCCGCATACCATGCAGGATATGTTGGTACAGACACATATCTTGTGCTTGCCAAGGGGCTTATGCTCATACATGGAATAAAAAGTAGCCACTTCATAGACATGAATTTTATCCATATCAAGATAGTCCGCAACAGCATCCATCAGTTCAGTCGTTAACCAGCAGCCATTTTGATCCTGGACTATACGCAAGGCAGCCATAACAGCTGACTGTTTTTTATCAGCCGGATATTTCGCTACCCACTGATCAATATCTTCTCTTGATGCCGTGTTAATCAATTCATTATTCGCTTGAGGCATTATCTGTCTACCTCCCCAAATACAATATCAAGTGTACCAATTACAGTCACTACATCAGCAAGCATATGGCCTTCAGTTAAAAAATTAATCGCTGACATATGCGCAAATCCCGATGCTCTGATTTTTAAACGATACGGTTTATTGGCGCCATCTGAAACAATATAAGTTCCGAATTCACCCTTTGGCTGTTCAACAGCACAATAAGCTTCACCTTCCGGCACACTATAGCCTTCAGAGAAATGCTTAAAGTGATGAATCAGTCCTTCCATATCTTCTTTCATATCCATACGATTAGGCATGGTTACTTTATAATCTTCATGCATCACCGGACCTGGATTATTCTGCAGCCAGTCGATACATTGAATAATAATACGATTTGATTGACGCATTTCTTCAACCCGTACTACATATCGATCATAACAGTCTCCATTTGTACCGACTGGAATATCAAAATCAACTTTGTCATAAACGGCATAGGGCTCCATTTTTCTTAAATCCCAGGGAACACCTGAAGCACGCAGCATTGGCCCCGTAAAGCCTAAGTCTTTTGCTTGCTCTGCTGTCACGCAGCCAATATCAACTAATCTTTGTTTCCAGATGCGGTTATCTGTTAATAAGGTTTCATATTCATCAACATAACCTTCAAAACGGTCAGTAAAATCTTTTAAAAAGTCTAATAATGAACCCTGACGATTTTTGTTCTGTTCGTCAACTTCGGACTGAGTATGCCACTGCGATGCTTTTTTATAGTGGGGCATACTATCGGGCAAATCACGATAAACACCGCCAGGACGATAATAACTAGCATGCATACGTGCACCGGAAACCGCTTCATAGGCATCCAGCAGATCTTCACGTTCACGAAAACAATAAAGGAACATGGTCATAGCACCGACATCAAGCCCATGAGTACCAAGCCACATCAAGTGATTTAAAAGACGGGTAATTTCATCAAACATAACGCGAATATATTGCGCTCGTTCAGGCACTTCTATATCTAATAATTTTTCAATGGTCATGCAGTAGGCATGCTCATTACACAACATGGAGACATAATCCAGACGATCCATATAACCGATATTTTGATTATAAATCCTGCTCTCAGCCAGTTTTTCTGTACCTCGATGCAGTAAACCAACATGCGGATCGGCTCTTTGGACTACTTCACCATCAAGTTCTAAAATTAAACGTAACACACCATGGGCAGCTGGATGCTGGGGGCCAAAATTAAGTGTGTAATTCAGAATTCCTGACATTAAGCACTTTCCCCCTGGCTTTCACTACCTGCTGGATCATTATTTGAAGAGAGATTTGCAAAACGCTCGGCATAACGATTATCGTCTCTGATAGTTCTTGGAATGTTAATTCGTTCTTCAATGGACACCGGCTCATAGACAACACGTTGCTTATTTGCATCGTAGCGCATCTCAACCTGACCAACCAATGGGAAGTCTTTACGTAATGGATGACCAATAAAACCATAGTCAGTTAAAATCCGGCGTAAATCAGGATGTCCTGAATAAAGAATACCTAATAGATCAAAAGCTTCACGCTCAAACCAGTTAGCACCACTCCAGACAGACACAACAGAGTCCACCATTGGGAAGTCCTCATCCAACCAGGTCCTGAGACGAATTCTATGATTATTTTTTACCGACAATAAATGATAAACAGAAGCATAACGTGACGCACAGGATTTAGATCCTTCATAGGTACTATAATCCACACCACAAAGATCAATCATTGTATCAAAAGCCAATTCTTGATTGTCTCGTAATGTTTGACAAATCTGGACGAGATTTTCTTTACTGACTTCAATAGTCAATTCACCGTGTGCAACAACTGCGTTTACGGTTTCTATTTCTGCCAGAGCATTGCTCACTTTGTCAGATAATTCAGAGTAATATTGCGACATTCAGCGTGTTCTCTTTATCGTGCAATCGTATTAGTACGTTTAATTTTATTCTGCAGCTGGATAATAGCATATAAAAATGCTTCTGCAGTAGGTGGGCAACCCGGCACATAAATATCGACCGGAACAACTCGATCACAACCTCTGACCACAGAGTATGAATAGTGATAATAACCACCACCATTAGCACAGGAACCCATGGAAATCACCCAGCGAGGTTCAGCCATCTGGTCGTAAACTTTACGTAGAGCGGGAGCCATTTTATTAACCAGTGTGCCCGCAACAACCATCACATCAGATTGTCTTGGACTGGGTCTAAAGACAATACCAAAACGGTCAAGGTCATAACGTGAAGCACCTGCCTGCATCATTTCAACGGCACAACATGCCAGACCAAAGGTCATAGGCCACATTGAACCGGTTCTTGCCCAGTTAATGAGTTTATCGGCGGTTGTGGTGATAACCCCTTCTTCTAAAATACCCTCTATTCCCATTCTAGCGCACCTTTTTTCCACTCATAGATAAAACCAACAACTATAAGTCCTAGAAATATTGCCATAGCAAGCAAACCAAAGGTACCAATTGTATCGAGTACAACAGCCCAGGGGAAAAGAAATGCTATTTCCAAATCAAAGATAATAAAAAGAATGGCGACGAGATAATATCGAACATCAAATTTTAGACGGGAATCTTCGAATGCTTCGAAACCGCATTCGTAAGGTGAATTTTTTTCGCGATCAGGTCTATCTAGAGATAAAATAAGCCCCATTACGGTCATTCCAATGCCAACCAAGAGGCCTACTCCCATAAAAATAAGTACGGGAAGATAATTTTCAAGCATATTAGATCCTTACTTGATCCGATATCTAATGCAATGCATACCGAACACTAATATTATTTAACTTTTTTTATTTAGGTATGTTCTTAAAAACGTATATTCATTACGTTGAATAAGAAATTGATAATACTTTAAACTATATTCAAGATCATGAAAAGCAATTTATCATGATGTTTTTTCATATTTATTATTTTATTACTTCTCTATGGAAGTTTCTGATACATTCGCATTTAGATTTTGTCAAACAAATAACATCTTAATTTGGTGCCGATGGCCGGATTCGAACCGGCACAGCCATAAGCCACTACCCCCTCAAGGTAGCGTGTCTACCAATTTCACCACATCGGCAAATTTATTCTTTGCGAAACATAAGCTGTTTCGTAAGTCAAATTTTATTCAGCTGATAATGCAGGTTTATCTGTTGTTTCAGCAGGGGTATTCGCAGAAACAGGTAAAGCCGGCTTGTCTTCAGATTGAATTTGTTCTACCCGATTTAACACTTCAACTGCTTCAGATTTTTCTGCAGAAACCTGAGCTGACAGATAGGATAAAAATAAACTGGTTACGAAGAAGACTGTTGCCAGAATTGCAGTTGATTTACTTAAAAAATTACCTGAACCCTGACTACCAAATACAGTTGTCGAAGCACCACTGCCTCCGCCAAAAGCAGCTCCGGCATCAGCGCCTTTACCCTGCTGAATTAAGATCAAGCCAATTAATGTAATTGCAATGACAATGTGAACTGCCAGTATTACTGATTCCATATTTTTTATTACCAGTTTATCTTAGGATTGCGAAAAAAATTTATTAATAAAAACCTAAATGCTTACTTGAGCAGCCTGACAAATCACCAGAAAATCTTCATGTTTCAAAGAAGCACCACCAATCAAGCCGCCATCTATATCTTTTTGATCCATCAGCTCTTTGGCATTCATAGGATTCATACTACCACCATACAAAATCTGTACTTTCTCTGCGATATCAGCATTACGCTCAGCAATATGCTGACGAATGAATGCATGTACTGCCTGTGCTTGTTCTGGTGAAGCCGTTTTGCCTGTACCAATGGCCCAAACAGGCTCATAAGCAATCACAGCACCTTCAAAGGCATTATCGCCTTCAAGGGCAAAAACAACATCAATCTGGTGTGCACAAACTTTCTCAGTAATGTTTGCTTCACGTTCTTCGAGTGTTTCACCAATACAAAAAATCGGGATCATACCTGTTTTTTTTACCACAGCAAATTTTTTGGCCACCATTTCATCGGTTTCGCCATAAATTGTACGGCGCTCAGAGTGTCCGACAATGGCATATTGGCAGCCAAATTCTTTAATCATGTCAATAGATGTTTCACCAGTAAATGCACCTTTAAGCTCTATACATGCATGTTGTGAACCTACCGCAACATTGCTGCCGGCAGTCACTTCTGTGACATCAGCAATATGAATAGCAGAAGGACAAACCGCAATGTCTATGCCATTCAAAACCTTAGCCCCTTCAACTACGCCATTGATTAATTCTTTAATGGTCTCTCTGGAGCCATTCATTTTCCAATTTCCAGCTACTAATGGTGTACGCATTGTTCTTCCTAATTTTTTTATTCAGCGCGAAATGATACATTTATAGCCACAATAAATCAATTCCTGAGGCTATAAATGTTTCATATTGCTTATCTATTAAGTAAAATGATTTTGTTATTTAAAAACCTGTTCTACTATATCAGCTAGTTTTTTGACTTCTTTCAAGACTTGTCTTTCATCTGAACCTTCTACCATTACCCTGATAAGAGGCTCGGTACCCGAGGCTCTTAATAATACCCGGCCTTTATCTGCTAAACGTTGTTCCGCATCAGAAACAGCCTTGACAACTTCTTCTGAAGTCAATAGATCGAGCTTTTTAGCCACTCTGACATTAATCATATGCTGGGGGTGTTTTTCCATACCATTTTTTAATTCATATAAGGTTTTTTTACTATCAATAATCGCAGCAAGTACTTGTAATGCAGCAACAATACCATCTCCTGTCGTAGTTCGGTCAAGACAAATAATATGTCCCGAAGATTCACCACCGATGGTCCAACCTCGATTATTCAATTCTTCCATAACATAACGATCACCTACATCAGCACGAACAAAACCCAGACCTGAATTTTTTAATGCTGTTTCCATCCCGAGGTTACTCATCAAGGTACCCACGACACCAAAGTCATTAGTATCCTGATATTTTTTTCGGCCCATAGCGATAATAAACAATAGTTCATCGCCATCCAGTACTTCTCCCTTGTGATCAACCATCAAGACACGATCAGCATCACCATCCAAAGCTATTCCTAAGTCAGCGCGATGCTGCATTACAACCTGCTGCAATGTTTCTGGATAGGTTGAACCGACTTTCTCATTAATATTAAGACCATCAGGTTCATTACCAATGGCAATGACTTCAGCACCGAGTTCAGCAAAAACACTGGGAGCAACCTGATAGGCAGCACCATGTGCGGTATCCAGTACAATTCTTAATCCGGTTAAATCCATAAAAAATGGAGAAGTGCCCTTACAATGTTCGATATAGCGTCCAGAAGCATCTTTGATACGTTTGGCCTTACCTAATTGTGATGACTCAACCGTCAGCATTTCATGTTCAAGTTCTGCTTCAATAGCATATTCAATTTCATCAGACAATTTCGTACCATCTGCTGAGAAGAACTTAATGCCATTATCATAATAGGGATTGTGGGAAGCACTGATGACAATACCCAGTTGAGCATTCATGGTGCGTGTCAGGTAGGCTATTCCAGGAGTCGTCATAGGACCTGTCAAAAGACAATCAATACCGGCAGCTGACAAGCCCGCTTCTAATGCCGATTCATACATATAACCAGAAATTCGGGTATCCTTACCAATAACGGCTTTACCTTTACCCTGCTTTGCCAAAACCCGACCGGCAGCCCAGCCTAATTTAAGCACAAAGTCCGCAGTCATTGGATGCTGCCCTACTTTTCCACGTATTCCATCAGTACCAAAGTATTTTTTTTTCATGTTTTTATTTTTTATGTCTTTATCTAAGGAAGGGGTCGGAGTCAAATGGCTTAAAGTATGAGCTTTAACTATTAATGATATACTTTTTGCCATTTGACTCCGACCCCGCATATATTATTGTTATCGTCATTTAGTCATTACATGTAAGTCAGCGCATTAGCTATTTTAATTGCATCCACCGTTTCTGCCACATCATGAACTCGAATAATAGCAGCACCATTAATAGCGGCCAGAGTTGCCAGAGCAAGACTTCCAGCCAGACGCTCTTCTATGCTTTTACCGGTAATTTGTCCAATCATGCTTTTGCGCGAAGCCCCAACCAGCACAGGAAAGCCAAGTTCTTTAAACGCGCCAAGCTGCTTAAACAACGTAACATTATGCGCTAATGTTTTACCAAAGCCAAATCCTGGGTCAATGATAATCTGTTCTTTTTTTATACCCTGAGCCAGGCATTGTTCTATTCGCTGCGTTAAAAAGTCTTTTACTTCGCAAGCCACATCAGCATATTGAGGTTCAGACTGCATTGTTCGGGGCTCACCCTTCATGTGCATCAGGCAAACCGGCAAACCTGTTTGCAGAGCAGCGTCAAGAGCACCATCAGCACGCAAGGCCATAACATCATTAATCATCTCAACCCCGGCATTGGCGGCTTCTTTCATAATAACAGCTTTACTGGTATCGATTGATGTTATTACATCAAGTTCCTGATGTATTTTTTCAATAATGGGGATCACTCTATCCAGCTCTTTGGACTCTGAAACTGATTTTGCTCCTGGCCGGGTTGATTTTCCGCCAATATCGATGATCAGAGCACCATCGGCAAGCATTTTTTCTGCCTGACGAAGTGCTGTTTCGACATGATTGAATAAGCCGCCATCAGAGAATGAATCGGGCGTGACATTTAAAATACCCATGACAATAGGTGAATCAAGTTTTAGCTCTCGACAGGCACATTGAATGGTGGTATTTATCATAGTTTAAAGAGAGGGTATAGTTTGACAGATTTAGATTTAAGGTATCCTAATTAGCGATATTCCTTTTAGAACAAAGAGTAAAGTTTAGTGCTGATCAGCTGTGCCGCTAATAGAATCATCACCTGAGCTCTTCTTTTGCTCAGCTTCTGAATCTGTTTTTTCATCACTGCTCACACCAGAACCATTTTCAGGCCCCGATGAATCAATATCAGACCAGCCTTTGGGTTCACTAACTGTTTTTCCTGCCATAATATCGTCAATTTGATCACGATCAATGGTTTCAAACTTCATCAATGCATCGGTCATAGCATGTAATTTATCAAAATTATCCTTCAGGATCTGTTCTGAACGTGCATAGTTTGTATCAATAAAACTGCGAATTTCTTCATCAATAATATGGGCAGTTTCGTCTGAGACGTTTTTATGCTGTGTGACAGAACGACCTAGAAAAATTTCGCCTTCTTCTTCCGAATAAGATAAAGGTCCTAATTTAGAAGACAAGCCCCATTTGGTAACCATATTACGAGCCAGCTCAGTCGCACGCTCAATATCGTTACTCGCACCAGTGGTCACCATATCAGAGCCGTAAATCAGCTCTTCGGCAATACGGCCGCCAAACAGGCTGGAAATCTGACTATTTAATTGTTCTTTAGTGAGACTATAACGATCTTCCTCAGGTAAAAACATCGTGACACCCAATGCTCTGCCCCGGGGGATAATGCTCACCTTATAGACCGGATCATGTGATGGCACCAGAAGACCAACAATAGCATGCCCTGATTCGTGATAGGCCGTCATTTTCTTTTCTTTATCTTTCATCACCATGGATTTACGCTCGGAACCCATCATGATCTTGTCTTTAGCTTTTTCCAGATACTCCATGGTGAGAACACGGGAGTTATGCTTAGCAGCATATAAGGCCGCCTCATTAACCAGGTTGGCTAAATCAGCACCGGAAAATCCAGGGGTGCCGCGAGCAATGTATTTTGGCTGCACATCGTCACCAATAGGGACTTTACGCAAATGAACCTTTAGGATAAGCTCACGACCTTTGATATCCGGCAATGGTACAACCACCTGACGGTCAAAACGTCCCGGGCGTAGTAAAGCGGGATCAAGTATATCAGGGCGGTTGGTTGCGGCAATAACAATAACGCCTTCATTACCTTCAAAACCATCCATTTCAACTAATAACTGGTTTAAAGTCTGTTCTCTTTCATCATGCCCGCCACCAAGACCGGCACCACGATGACGACCCACGGCATCAATTTCATCAATAAAGATAATACAAGGTGCATGCTTCTTAGCCTGTTCGAACATATCACGTACCCGTGATGCACCTACACCAACAAACATTTCAACAAAGTCAGAACCTGAAATAGTAAAAAAGGGCACTTTAGCTTCACCCGCAATGGCTCTTGCTAATAAGGTTTTACCTGTTCCCGGACTACCAACCAATAAAACACCGCGCGGAAGCTTACCACCCAGCTTGGTGAATTTACCCGGATCTTTTAAGAAATCGACGAGTTCACTGACTTCTTCTTTAGCTTCATCACAACCGGCCACATCAGAAAAATTCACTTTAACCTGATCTTCACCCAATAATTTGGCCTTGCTTTTACCAAAAGATATTGCACCACGACCGCCAGCACCACCTTGCATCTGACGCATAAAATAAACCCAGATACCCACGATTAACAATATTGGAAAAGAAGAGATAAACAGTTGTACCAGCAAGCTTTGCTGCTTAGGTGGCTCACCAACAATTTTCACTGTATTTTCTAACAAAGTGCCTATCAAAGCACGATTATCAGTCTCAGGACTATAGGTAGTAAAATGTTTGCCTTCGAGTGTATTACCGCTAATAACCCGTCCTTCAATTTTAACTTCACTGATAGAGGCGCGTTCAACACTTTGAATAAAGTCAGAGTAGCTCATCTCTTTAGGCCCCGTTGTCGGGGTAAAATTACTAAAGACAGACATAAGGATGATGCCAATCACCACCCAAAGTAATATATTTTTTGTCATTTCGTTCAAAACGAATACTCCAACTTTATTTCATATTTATTAATTAATTTTAACATTAATCCCTAAATCCCTTTGCTAATAAATAGATCTCAGAAGAACGAGATCGAGAAGCATCCGGTTTACGGGTGATTACTTTTTGATAACGCTGCCTTAACTGGGCTAGTAACTGTTCAAAGCCTTCGCCCTGAAACACTTTCATAAATAAGGAGCCTTGCGGCTTTAACACCTGATCGGCTAAATCAATTGCTAAGTCAAGCAAATACATACTTTTGGGCTGATCAACTACCTTCACCCCTGTTACATTGGGTGCCATATCAGATATTACAAGATCTATTGGCTCATTATTTACCACCTTGAGCAATTCTTCCAGCACAGAATACTCTTGAAAGTCGCCCTGAATAAACTCAACCTGAGCCAGCTGATCCATTGGCAAAATATCCAGAGCAATAATTTTACCCTTAGTACCAACAAACTGACGAACAACTTGTGACCAGCCCCCTGGTGTAGCTCCCAAATCAACCACATTCATACCGGGTTTGATTATTTTATCTTTTTCCTGAATCTGCAGCAATTTATAAGCAGCTCGTGAGCGATAACCTTCCTTCTGTGACTTTAAGACATATTGATCCTTAAAATGTTTCTGTAACCATTCAGAACTGCTTTTACTACGTGCCATTTATAAGCCTTTAGCCAAAAAATTAAACGTACCACAAGAGGTTTATTAATTATAATTTGATTGAAATACGTATTTTACCGTGAAACAGAGGTTGGTACACGGTATAATTACGGTTCTTATCCTCATAGAGTCACATATGTCACTAAATAATAAACAAATCCGCTTTATTCGTACTCAGGCCTATTCTATGAAACCGGTTGTACTCATTGGTAATGCCGGCTTAACCGATAATGTCATTAATGAGATTAATTATGCTTTGGATGATCATGAACTCATTAAAGTTCGGGTTAACGCCGATGATAGAGAAGATAAAAAAGCGATAATTGATTCAATCATTCGCCAGACGGAATGCACACATGTGCAAAGTATAGGACATATTGGTATTTTTTATCGCCAGAATAAGAAAAATCCAATCATCATATTTCCTAACTAAATAGAACTCACATTTCATCTCTTTAGACAATTAATAGATGCGCAAAATAAATTGGTTTTTCTCAAAATTTTCTTCTAAACTCAGAATAAGGTCATAAGAAAAACTAAGAGTATATACCCAATCAACTTGAAAATGCAAGATCGAACACTTGGAAATTATCATTAATTCGAGAATCTAATGATTTTCCAATGCTCGGTAAAATT
>JAIVER010000007.1:0-11025 GCA_023864145.1 Thiohalomonas sp.
TACCGAGCATTGGAAAATCATTAGATTCTCGAATTAATGATAATTTCCAAGTGTTCGATCCTGCATTTTCAAGTTGATTGGGTATAGATAATTAGTGGTAATGATTGCTCATAGCATTTACTGCTCATCGCTTTAAATACTTTTTTGGGGTATCTGGCATTACCAAGACTGCCGTTATAACGACCCAGAGCACGGAAAAGGTTGCCTTTTTCAATATTGAGATAATAGCTGAGAATTGTGCAGCCAAATTTTAAATTTGTTTTTATATCAAAGAGATTATCCCTGGGGAGACCAATTTCTTTAAGCCAGAAGGGCATTATTTGCATGAGTCCTCTGGCAGCTACCCAGGAAATAGCATATTGGTCAAAGTTGCTTTCAACCTGAATAACCGATAAAACCAGTTCTGGTTGTAAATTAACGCGGCTGGCTTCCTGATGAACATGCTTTAAAATTTCAAGACGTTCCTGAGGATTAGGGACCTGTTTACTCATACGTGTTGACATATCCAGCAACCACACCTCAGCATCAAAACGATCAGTAAACCCAGAGGTATCTTCAATCGCAGCAATCAGTAAATCTTTTAACTTGGCATCAACGTTTGTTCGGTAGGATGGGAAAGAGCTGTTGCCAGAAATAGAACTATCGGCCTGTAATGGCATGGCTATTAATAGCAGAAAACAAAATATCAAACAGCCAAAGAAATAGAGTCTCTGGCTGTTGTGATACACAAAATGCATTTTGTTTTACAGATCCTGAACATAGCCTATTATGTCTTCAATGGGGATTTCTTTTGCTTCACTATCAGTTCGCCTTTTAAATTCAAAAACACCCTTGTCAAGACTGCGTTCACCGATAACAATGCGATAGGGAATACCAATGAGTTCCATATTGGCAAACATAACACCGGGACGCTCTTTTCTATCATCAAAGAGTACTTCGATTCCGGCTGCTGTTAAATCGGCATAAAGCTTATCAGCAGTTTCTCTTACCCGTTCACTTTTATGCATGTTCATTGGTACAATAGCTACATTGAATGGTGCCAGTAAATCTGACCAGATTATGCCGTTATCATCATGACTTTGTTCAATAGCAGATGCGACAACACGTGAAATGCCGATACCATAACAACCCATGGTCATTGTTTTTGCTTTACCATTGTCGGCCAGAACGCTGGCATCCATAGCTTGTGAATATTTTTTACCTAACTGGAAGATATGACCAACTTCTATACCACGTTTAATATTGATAACACCATGACCGTCCGGACTGGGGTCACCATCTTGTACATTACGAATATCCACTACAGGACCTAATGCCACATCTCTTTCCCAGTTGACACCGGTAAAATGCTGGTTATTGATATTAGCGCCGCAGACAAAATCACTGCAGGCTGCAGCACTGCGATCAATGATAGTGGGTATTGATAACCCCACCGGGCCGATGGAGCCGGCATCACAACCAGCAGCTGTCTTAATTTCATCATCATTGGCAAAAGTTAATGGTACGGCAATAGAGCTGAGTTTTTCGGCTTTGATTTCATTGAGTTCATGATCGCCTCTGAGTAGCAGAGCGATAACATCGCCTTCAACTTCTTCACTGGCCTTTACCAGCAGAGTTTTTAAAATTTGTGAGCTTTTGATACTTAAAAATTGGCTGACTTCATCAATACTATGCTGCTCTGGTGTATCAACCAGCGTTTTTTCCTGACTTGCAGCAGCACGTTCGCTGGTACAGATTGCTTCGGCTAATTCAATATTGGCGGCATAATCGCTTTCGCTGCTAAAAGCAATAGCATCTTCTCCAGAATCAGCAAGGACGTGGAATTCGTGGGAGGCACTGCCGCCAATAGAACCCGTGTATGCATGAACGGCTCGAAAGTCCAGGCCCATACGTGTAAAAATGCGTGAATAGCAGTCATACATGACTTCATAGGTCTTTTGCAGAGATTCTTGAGACGCATGAAAAGAATAGGCATCTTTCATAATAAATTCACGTGAACGCATAATACCGAAGCGGGGGCGGATCTCATCTCTGAATTTAGTCTGTACCTGATAAAAAATAGCCGGTAATTGTTTATAACTTTTTAATTCATAGCGAACCAGATCGGTAATCACTTCTTCGTGTGTCGGACCAATGCAGAACTCACGATTATGACGATCGGTTACACGTAATAATTCCGGACCATATTGCTGCCAGCGACCGGTTTCTTTCCATAATTCAGCAGGTTGAACTGCGGGCATTAATAACTCCTGTCCACCCGCTTTGTTCATTTCTTCACGTACGATGGCTTCTGCTTTACGTAATACTCTTAGGCCTAAGGGTAACCAGGAATACAGGCCGGATGCTAATTTGCGGATCATACCTGAACGGAGCATAAGTTGATGGCTGATGATTTGAGCATCAGCAGGTGATTCTTTGAGAGTTGGTAATAAGTACTGTGAAGTGCGCATTGATAGTCTTCTTTTTACAATAAGTTCTTTGAACCTACTGGAGCGTCCAAGGCACTGAATCTTCAAGACTTTTCAGAGCATTTTGAATTCGCCCATAGCCTGACTACGAATAAATCCAAAATAACCTGCAAAGCCTTGAATCCCCAGCACCTTGATCGCTCTCGCTACGATTCACTAACTTATTTTAGGTCGAATTAATATTTTTTAGATAAAAAAAGACATTTTACCCTAAGCAGGTGAAGTGTACTAGAATGTTCTGCCATCCCAGCCCCATAAATGTCGTTGAGCATTAGAAAATTCGATATAAATACGTTTTGCTTTGATATCTAATAACTTGCTGATGTGTTGAGATAATTGGCTGGAAAGCTCTGTTGTTTGATCTTCAGGCAGGTTAATACTTTTTAGTTCAATATAAGCGGCAGGTTCAGTTGTGCCTGACATGGTCATGCTTATTTGTTCTTCAAGCAGGGTCATTACATAGTTTTCAGGTTTGCCAAGCAATGCAGCTGTTTTTAATGAAATAGACTGGCAGCAATCAATTTGTTTTTCTTTTGGCACAGATTGATTCGTTTTTATGCTAATACAGGGCATGAAATAAATTCTCATTTTAAAGGGTATTAATAAAAAGTATCATTTATATGTTATAAAATCCAGTTTTTTGAGAAAATCTATAATTTATATTCTGAATATCTGATGTTTTTAAGGGTAAACCTTAATTGATATTGATAATAAACTTATTAATATCAATAAACAAAGTTTAGATAGAGTTTTTGTCTCTATAAAAATCAGAATATCATTATATTATTTAATATCTAATGACGTTGGTATTTCTGACTTTTATTAGCCTTAAGTTTTAAATAAGGCTTTTCTAGACACTAAAAAGAGTATAATTAAACTCTTTAGAAACAAAATCAGCCCATCATATATAAAAATAATACAAAGTGTCTTGTAATAAAGATAAAATAATAATAAGTTTAGTGTTCTTAAATTAACGGGTTCTCATTCTTTATTCTATTGTGAGTATAGTTATCCAATTTCTACTGGAAGATGGATTTACCCTTTTTTAACTGTTTATTATTGCAAATGACACTTTGATTTTTTGAATTTATGCAAGATTAAATAAGACTCGTTTTATATTTCTGTTATGCTCAAGGTATATCTCATAAAATATAAAAGCGAATTACGATTAGAAACTACTACTTAAAGGTATTAAATGATGTTAAGGCGCTTAAGCTGCACTTTTGTTCTAAGTATTGGATTGCTATTGGGAGGGGAAGTTTTTTCCAGTGAAATAATTGAAGTAGGAGCACATAAAGCACTCGATCAGGTTTTTCTTGGCGGTAGTGTTATTCCCTACAAAGAAGTGACCTTATCAGCACAAATGCCCGGACGAATTGAATTTTTAGCAGGTACTGAGGGAGACTCCTTCGACGCAGGCGCTTTGTTATTAACAATCAGTGATGAAAGTTTGTTAGCAAAACGTAAATCTGCAGTGGCTCAATATGATCAGGCGGTCGCCGGACTGCAAAACGCTCATGTTCAATATAATCGAGAATTATGGTCACCACAAACAGAAAATGCAACGCAAATGCCGGGTATGGGACTGCCTGGAATGTTTGATCAAATCTTCACCAAACAGATGAGCGACTCCATGGGGTATGGTGATGATGATGTACAACGTCAGGCCAATCTTTATAATCAGGGTTCTTCTGTCAATCAGGCTCAATCCAGAGTGAGAAGTGCACGTGAAGCGATTAATGAAATTGATGCAATGCTTAGAGATACACGTTCAATTGCACCTTTTAAAGGCATTATTATTAAAAAGTTTATTGAAGTTGGGGATACTGTCCAGCCGGGCATGCCATTGCTTTCTTTTGCCAACACCGATTACATTCGAATTCGTACAGAAGTGCCAGTCAGCTTAGTTCCTTATCTTAAAGTAGGTGATACTGTAAGAGCCTATCTGGATGTGAGCGGTATGATGATTCCTGCTAAAGTGGCTCAAATATATCCTCTGGCCGACAAAAGCAAACATACAGTGACAGTAAAGTTTGATTTACCAATTGGTACCCATGGTGTACCCGGTATGTATGCTGAAGTTGCTATTCCTGTGAAAAGCTCCAAACCAACTACTTCCATTATTATCCCCAGAACCAGTATTCTTAAGCATATGGGAAGCTTACCCAGTGTTCTGGTTATGAATGATGAGAATATGGCTGAACTGCATGTTATTCGTCTGGGTAAAAAAGTGGATGGGGGTAAATCCTATACAGTACTTTCCGGTCTGAAACCTGGTGAGCGAATTGTTGATCACCCACCTCAAAACTGGAAGCCTGGTGCAGAGATAAAATAATTCACTTTATAGTATAAATAGGTTGCTCAGTTTGTGCTCAAATGAATACAACTGAGTAGAAAATAATGAACAAGTACGAGTAATATTAATCCTATGGATAATTCAAAAAATAAACATAGTTTGGGGCTGGCTGGTAATTTAACTCAAACCTTTATGCACTCACCATTAACCTTGCTGCTTATCATTGCCACGTTTGCTATTGGTTTTGCGGGTTTTATGATGACTCCAAGACAGGAAGATCCGCAAATATCTGTGCCAATGGCTGATATTTTTGTCAGCTATCCTGGTGCTTCAACCGAACAGGTGGCCTCTCTCGTTGCTGATCCTCTGGAACGAATAATGAGTGAAATTCCCGGGGTTGATCATGTTTATTCAGCTTCTCAGCGAGATCAGGCTATAGTGACTGTACAATTTGAGGTCGGTGAAGAAATGGGACCCTCACTGGTTAAATTGTATGACAAACTACAATCGAATATGGATATCATTCCTCCGGGTGTATCCCAGCCTCTGGTTAAACCCAAAGGGGTTGATGATGTACCAATGGTGGCTTTGACTTTATGGTCTGACAGCCTTGATGATGCAGCTCTACGACTTATTGCATTGGATGTTATGCAGGAGTTAAAAGAAATTCCTGAAACCAGCCAGAGTTTTGTTATCAGCGGTCGTCAGGAACAATTAAGAATTGAAGTTAAGCCAGAGCGTCTGGCTGGTTACGGCATTACCCTGGAAGAAATTGCTGGCACTATTATGACAGCCAATAGTGAAAAAACAGTGGGTTCAATTGAGTCGGGTGACAGCAGCTTTAACCTTTATACGGGTTCTTTCTTACGAAACTCAGAAGATGTCGAAGGTCTGGTTCTGGCCATGCATGATGGTAATCCAGTCTACGTGCGAGATGTAGCTGATGTCATTCATGGGCCGGGTGAAGCACATAAATTTGTTAATTTTTATACCGGGCCAGCCTCAATAGAAAAGAAAGCAGCTAATGGTACGCCGGCTGTGACATTGGCGATCGCTAAAAAAAGTGGTACCAATGGAGTCAGCGTAGTTGAAGATGTTCTAAATCGTGTTGACTCAATGAAAGGGCGATTAATTCCCAGTAATGTTGAAATCAGTGTCACTCGTAATTACGGTAAATCTGCACAGGATAAAGTGAATGGACTGATGTTCAAGCTGGTGCTGGTGACAGTCGCGGTGTCGATTCTTATTTTCTGGTTTTTGAACTGGCGCGCTGCATTAGTTTGTTTTATTGTTATTCCTAATGTAATTCTTGTGACTACTTTCTTTGCGCTGATTATGGGTTATACCATTGACAGGGTAAGTCTATTTGCATTAATTTTTTCCATTGGTATTTTAGTCGATGATGCCATTGTTGTGGTGGAAAATATGTATCGCCGATGGGCAATGGATGGTGAGATTTCTGACAGCACTTCAATTGATGCGGTGAGAGAAGTCGGTAACCCAACTATTCTGGCAACCTTTACAGTTATTGCGGCCTTATTACCTATGGGTATGGTGCGCGGTATGATGGGTCCCTATATGGAGCCGATTCCAGCTCTGGGCTCTGTCGCAATGATGTATTCATTATTTGCTGCCTTTGCTTTTACACCCTATCTGGCTATCCGTTTTAAACCGGCTATGGATTCTTTGCATGAAATGGAAGAAGCCGAACATAAAACAGTCAAGCGCTTGAATGGTTTTTACCGGGGTATTTTAAACCCTCTTATTGACAGTAAGTTCGCAGGCAATACTTTTCTTATCTCCCTGTTTGTTATTTTCTTTATCTGCTGTAGTCTGCTCTATTTTAAAGCGGTGAAAGTGAAAATGATGCCTCTGGATAATAAGGCTGTTTTTAATGTTGTTATTAACTTTCCTGAGGGGACTTCATTACCAATAACAGCTAATCTGACCCGTCAGTTCGCTGAAGAAGTGAGAAAAATCTCAGAAGTGACTGCCATTCAGTCTTATGTCGGTACGGCATCACCCTTTGATTTTAATGGTCTGGTGCGCCATTACTATTTACGTCAACAGCCCTGGCAGGCGGATTTGAATGTCCAGTTACTACATAAGAAAGAGCGTGATCGAAGCAGCCATGAGATTTCCCTGGAAGTAAGGGAAATGTTAACGGAATTAGTCGCTAAAAAAGTTAAAGCGGGCACGTATACAGAACTTTCTAAACCAAAATTTCAGATTGTTGAAATGCCGCCAGGTCCCCCTGTATTACAGACAATGGTAGCTGAAGTCTATGGGCCAACTGCTCACGAACGACATGAAGTCGCTATGCAGTTAACAGAGCTATTTAAACAGGCAGGTACTATTACCGATGTTGATAATTATATTCAGAAGCCTTATGAAATATGGAATTTCAGAGTCAATCGTGAAAAAGCCATTCGTGCGGGTGTCAGTGTCGATGCTATTAATACATCATTAGAAATGGCCATGGGCGGCTTTATTCTGGGTGATATTAAAGATGGTTCAATACTTGAAGCGACCATGATTCTTTTACAGGTACCTCTAGATATTCGTGCTAACTTTAATAATTTGAGTCAATTGCCTGTTCCTACTATGCAAGGCACTAGTGTGCCTCTGGCAGAACTGGGTACCTTTATTAAGGGTTCTAAAGAAGCGGTTATTTATCATAAAGACTTAAGAGCTGTTGAGTATGTGATCGGTGAAGTCATTGGCGAGTTTGCAGCTCCTATTTATGCTATTTTTGAAGTGGCTGATATGCTTGCTCTTGAAGAGAATTTCGGACCTCGTAACGAGCAACTCTCAGGTACTTTGATGGGACCTCCAGAGCCAGCTGATATGCATAAATTTTCTGGTTTTGAATGGACTGGTGAATGGACGGTTACCTATGAAACATTCCGTGATATGGGACTGGCATTTGGTGTTGCAATTATTCTCATTTATATGCTGGTGGTCTGGGAATTTGGTAACTTTAGATTACCAGCTGTTATTATCTCACCCATCCCGTTAACACTGGTGGGGATTATTCCCGGCCATGCAATTATGGGTGCAGAGTTTACAGCGACTTCAATGATCGGCTTTATCGCACTGGCCGGTATTATTGTGCGTAACTCAATATTGTTGGTTGACTACTCTCGACAGGAAATTAGTCGTGGTGTTGAAGTCAAAGAAGCTATTATTATGGCCTGTATTACTCGAACACGACCTATTGTTATTACCGCTTTAGCACTTGTTGTGGGCTCTATGGCAATTTTAATGGACCCCATTTTCAAGGGTATGGCTGTTTCATTGATGTTTGGCGTTTTTGTGTCAACCATTTTAACACTGATTGTTATTCCTCTAGGCTGTTATAGTGCACGCAGTGCTTTTTGTGATGTAATGCGTGAGGATCACCCGGATTATCAGGATTGTCTGGAAGATAAAGACAACCCAAAAGTAAGCAGTTCTACTGGCGGCAGTGTTATCGCCAAGGTTTTATTTAGTACTTATAGCATTATCGTTACTGTAGTTCAGGTTGTCTGGTGGAGTCTTCAGGGACTTTATACATTAGCGTTTAAACGGAATAAAAAAGCTGATCTGGCACCACAATCAACTACACCTAAAACAACGACCCCTGAAACTATAGCAGTGCCAACTTCCAAACCGGTTGAAAAATCAGTGCCTGCGGTAAGTAAACCTGCAGCTGCAACTACTGTTTCAGAAAAAGAGCCAGAAGTAATAGTAGCTCCAAAGGTTGATAAAGTAGAAGAGAAAGACTCACAACCGGTGGTCACTGAAAATATTGCTAAAGCAGATGCATCCAGGCCAGAAAAGGTTGAGACATCCGATTCTAAAGTTATACCTGCTGAAACGACACAAGCAGAAGAAAAAACAGCAGTAAAGAAAAAATCAGTTGTTAAGAAAAAAACTGTACTAAAGAAAAAAACACTAAAAAAGCAATCGGCCACGAGTCAAAAACCAGCACCTTCAGATGATAAACAAACATCAAGTACCGTTAAGAAAACGGTTAAGAAGAAAGGGCGTCGAGGAATACAGTTAAAAGGTGCTTTAGGCGAAGATTAACTATCTATTTATTCCTGTTAGCAATTACCTTAGACAAATGAATAATGTCCCAATTTCCTTTGTCGGTATAATAATAAGGGACAACAAACTATCAAGTGGAGCGTATTATGAAGTATGTATCAAAAGCGTTAGCTGCTGCAATTGTTGTAGGTGCAGTTATTATACCAATACAAGCCAGTGCCTTTTGGGATGATGGAAATAGCAACACCAATTGGAATGGTTATGGTAACAATAATGCTTATGGCAGCGGCTATAATAACTGGGACAATCGCTTCCAGGGTTATGGTGATCAACGTTACATGAATAATACTGGTTATGGCGCTTATAGACCTTATGACTATGGTCCATATGCTCGCCGTGTAGTTGTACAGCCTGCACCAGTACCAGCAGAAAAATAAATATTAATTGCTCTATAAATCTTAACTCCTTTTTCTGTAATGAGAGGAGTTAAGTTTTTCTCTGTATAGGAATTTTATATGATCACAGTGGTAGGGAACCTCAAAGGCGGAACTGGAAAAAGTACAGTGACTTTTAATCTGGCTGTATGGCTGGCGTTAAATGATCATGAGGTTGAACTTTTTGATCTGGACCCTCAGGCAACACTCAGTGATGTCAGTGATATTCGTGAAGAAGATGAGTACGAGCCTCGTATATTAATTAGTAATTCACTTGATGAATTAGAAAACTCAAATAAAGAAGAAATTTTAATTGACATTGGTACTGCTGATACAGAATCAATGAAGAAAGCGATTGCTTTAACTGATCGAATTATTGTGCCCGTACCACCCAGTCAGGCTGATATCTGGTCAACACAGCGTTTTATAAAAATGGTTTTAGATATACGCGGAAAAAAGAATATGCCACAAATGTTAGGCTTCGTTAATCGGGCTGATACCCATAAAGGTGTTCGTGAAACGGGAGAAGCCGAAGATGCACTGAAAATGCTGCCTCATATTGACCTGATTGATACTCGTTTGTATCAAAGAACAACATATCGTCGTTCGTTTAGTGAAGGCCTGGCTGTTTTTGAACTTGAACCCAAGGGAAAAGCGGCGGCAGAAATCAATAAATTTGCCAGGATTCTTTATCCAGGATAATTAAGAAGGATATAGTGTGTCATCAGTAGGCCCAGAAATGAAGTTTTCCGCTGGATACTCAGTCACTTAACCATTATTATTGTATTATCAGTGGTTTTGTATGTTTACTTGACTCAATATGGTTTTTTGTCAGATGAGGTTCTTGAACCCATTATAAAGCCTTTAATGGAAGCATTAGGGCAACAATTTAGTAATAATGAAAGTTTCAACAATGTTGATGACTCTGTGAGTGCTGATAACAATCAGACAGACTGAAGAAAAGGTCCTAGAAAATAAGAACTTACAATCCCCAGTTATTGACAGGGCACCTCCTTCAAATGATTTTTTCAGGAGAATGAAAGAATATAAACTAAGACTTTCATCTGAAGAACAAGAGGCAATGGATAATGTAGTCAGGACTTTCCATCAGAAACCTGAACGTGAACTTAAATTTCCGACTGATACACATAGCAAACCCATTGTAAAAACTAATACAGTTGAACTTGAAGACGTATCTTCTGAGCAAACTCAAAATGAGGATTTTGAGTTTGCTCATGTAAAAGTAAAAAAGACTGAAGCTCCTGCTCAAATAAAACCTGAAGCTTCATCGGATGTAAAGATAGATGACGAAGCCGTTAACAGACAACAAACAAATCCATTAGCTATTCAGAAAAAGAGAGTTAATACGCAGGATAAAAAGTTGCAGCAACAGATACGTGATAGACAAAAACAACTACAAGATAAAATGGTATTGTTAATTCCTTTGAATGCAGAGAAAAAAACAGATACTAATATTAATACTATTACTAATAAAAAAACACCAATATTAAAGCGGTTAAGGCTTTAATTAATACGCCGGAGCAGAAACAATTATTAAACGAAGCTCAACATGCTTTTGATTTACACAACTTTAAAGTGGCAGAAAAAAATATTTACAACTAATAAAGGAGTTGCCAGAGCTTCCAGATATAGTAGGTGAACTGGCAAATGTTTATAAAAAACAAAACACCAGAGTATCTTGTAACAAATACCCAGTTTGTAAAATGTTTAGTGAGTCATCATCGTTTTAATGAAGCATGAAGCATGAAGCATGAAGCATGAAGCATGAAGCATG
>JAIVER010000007.1:11125-14338 GCA_023864145.1 Thiohalomonas sp.
ACAAATACCCAGTTTGTAAAATGTTTAGTGAGTCATCATCGTTTTAATGAAGCATGAAGCATGAAGCATGAAGCATGAAGCATGAAGCATGAAGCATGAAGCATGGAGTCTGGTTATAGTGACAGATAAAATGGATAAAAAAACTGCCAATAAACAAAGACGCATCATTAATAATAAGCAAAAGGAATTACAATGATGAATAGGGCTCATAAAGAAGTTTGATCATTAGTTCGTGGTGTATTTTTGCTTTAATTACAGTCAAAATAATAACAAAAGTGTATTAAATATAACGATTTTAGAATCGCACAGATTAAATTACATAGATAAGAAATTTATGAATTATGAATCACGAAATTTAAATAAATACATTTATTAGTAAATTCTAATAAACTTAAAATATAACTACCTCTTGTGCAGACTTTATTTTACAATGGGTAGCTATCCGAAGTGATTTGGAACTTAGATGCTAATGACTAAGGGGTGGTTAATGCTTGGAGAGAAAAGAAATGCCTATTAAAAGGTTATACCATAAACTGACAGCAGACGCTGATGCAACCGGTTTTGATTCTGATACGCTTGATGAGCGTAAGAAGGGTGCTGATGTTAAGGGTCAACGATTACAATTAATTGTTTATACTGCTTTATTTGCTTTTATTGTATTAGCTGCCTACGGTTATTATTTGATTTTTAATCTGACACATGATGTTCATTCCTTATCTAATGATGTCAGACAAATGAGTCGTTCTGTGAATCAGATGTCACAATCGGTTACTATCAATATGGAAATAATATCCGATAGTATTGTAAAAATGCAGCGCAGTACAACATTAATTAGTGATACTGTAGCGACTACAATGCCTGAAATGTCTTCTAATACAACTAAAATGACAAAAGTAGCACAGGATGTGAGTGATCGTATTGAGGCTATTAGTACTAATATTCAGGTTATGAGTGTTGGCCTTGTGGCGATGCAGCGTGATATGTGGCATATCAATAAAACATTTTCTAATCCTGCAGAAAGTGTTTTTGATAGTCTGATGCCCTGGGGAGATAAAAAAGGTTCTTCATATGGTTCGCCCGGACCAATGACTTTTCAACGTCCGGTACGTTAAGCTAACTCTGTCCATATACTATAGCGGATCCACGTCTCAAATTTTAAATGAAAATAAGGGCTGCTATAGTTGAATATTTTCTGAGAAGTTATTAGAATTATTAATCTAATAACTTTTCCTTTATTCGATCAGGAGATGGAATGCCAATGTTTTTTGCAGGTCCGAGTACATTACTTAAATCACGTCTACAAAGTCTACAAGATAATCTTGCGTCAGAAAACCCAATTTTAATTGATGCTGTTGACTCCTTTAAAAAACTGGATATAGTTGCTTATCGCCTTGGTTTATTAACTGCAGACCAGTCTTTTGCTACGACCATTTCATGGTGGCCATTAATTTCAGTCTTGGGTACATTTTCTGCCGGTAAATCCTCATTTATTAATAGCTATCTCGATGTTGATTTACAATTAACCGGTAATCAGGCTGTTGATGATAAATTTACAGTGGTTTGTTATAGTCAGGAAGAGAAGGTCAGAGTTTTACCCGGTCTGGCTCTTGATGCGGATCCTCGTTTACCTTTTTATCAAATCAGCGAAGAAATTGAAAAAGTATCAGCTGGGGAAGGCAGTCGAATTGATACTTATTTACAACTTAAGACGTGTAAAAGTGATGCTCTAAAAGGCAAAATTCTAATTGACTCTCCAGGATTTGATGCGGATGAGCAGCGTAATTCAACGCTTAAAATCACCGATCATATTATTGATTTAGCCGATCTGGTTCTCGTTTTTTTTGATGCCAGACATCCGGAACCGGGTGCAATGAAAGATACCCTGCAGCATCTGGTTGAAGGTACAATTCGACGTAATGATGCCGGAAAATTTTTGTTTATTTTGAATCAAATGGATTCTACTGCCAAAGAAGATAATGCTGAGCAGGTTGTTGCTGCATGGCAGCGCGCTGTGGTACAAACAGGGCTTTCAACAGGTCGCTTTTATTGTATTTATAATGAAAAAATTTCACCTGAAATTGAGGATGAACATTTACGCCAACGCTATAAAAACAAACTTGATATTGATTTGGATGAAATTGAACATCGTATGCAGGAAGTTAGTGTTGAACGGGTGTATCGTATTATTGGTGCTTTGGAAAATACTGCAAATCAGATAGAGCAGGTTGCAGTACCGCAAATTAAGAATGCTATGAATTCCTGGTATCGTTCAGTGTTAATTACTGACGGCATACTCTATGGCTTACTGATTTCATTATTAGTTGGAGTTTCAATCTATGCTGGTTATTGGCTTGACGGGTCTTTTCAACCATCCTGGTTAGAATCTTTTAAAAGCAGCTCTGTGATACAAGGCGTGGTGGCCGGTATCTTTATTGCTGTGTTTGGTGGCATCCATTTCTGGGTACGTCGATTTATTGCCAAAAGGGTGGTAAAGAAACTACCTAAAGAGAATGGTCCTGGTAATATTGCCGCTGCTTTTTTAAAAAACACTCATCCTTTACGCAGTGTTTTTGCCATTAAACCTGCCGGTTGGGGGCGAAGGGGTCATAAAGCAATTGATCGAATTCGCAATGAGGCTGATAACTTTGTTAAAGCACTTAATGATAATTTTGCTGACCCATTAGGTCGCAAAGAGGCTGAACGTCTTGCTTTGGAAGAAGAAAATCAAAAAAAAGAGCAAGCTCAAATAGCTTAACAGGCTGTTAGTTAAGGTATTCTTAATAAAGTAAAAAAGCGATGTAAAAACATCGCTTTTTTTTTGATCTTAGGAAAGAGCTTATGCTTTGGAAAGTATTATACCCATGACCTATGAAAATGCTTGATTTTCATAGAGAAGAAGATCAAAATTATCCAATGACGCAAATTACTCTCACAGGCCATGAAAAATCAGCTCTAGAAATGCAACATAAGCATTCTGGAAATGGAAAAGAACGAGATAGAATCAAAGCCATCCTACTTTGCTCTGAAGGCTGGAAGGTTCCCATGATCGTTCAGGCTTTAAGAATTCATGAAACCAGCATATTACGTCACATTAAAGACTACAAAGGCTCAGAAAAGCTAAGTACTAAAAGTGGCGGCTCGTCTAGTAAACTTTCTGCAGAGCAAACAGAACAATTAATTGCTCATTTAACAGACCAGACTTACCACCATCAA
>JAIVER010000008.1 GCA_023864145.1 Thiohalomonas sp.
TTTACCGAGTATTGGAAAATCATTAGATTCTCGAATTAATGATAATTTCCAAGTGTTCGATCCTGCATTTTCAAGTTGATTGGGTATATACCCAATGAATGTTAAGTAAACCGGCAACCACACATAATGGAACGCCAATAACAGGTAGAAAGCTCAGAAATAATAGCGGAGCAGCAAATTTGTATAACCATTGCTCTCCTTTATAATAATGCTTATTTTCTGACGTACTTTGTTTGTTTTTATAAAGCCCTGTGCGGATCAACAGACCTAACAGGCAGTTTGTCATGCCCCCAAGTGAGTTGCCAATTCCTGCCACTAAGATCAATAAAGCGACATCCTGACTTTGCTCAAACAACATAAATAAAAATAAAGCTTCTGAGCTGCCGGGGAGTAATGTTGCAGAAGTAAAGCCGCTAAAAAATAAAGTCAGCAGGGACATAGCAATTAACGATACATGATCTTGCTTTGCTGGTGAGTCAATTTATCAATACAACTTAATAATTCTTTAGTCAGACGAACATTCCAGTCAGGTGATAAATTAATAGCAGCACGGGCTTTTTTACCCTGATAATGACACACAATCGGACATTCCCCACCTTCCATAAAAGGGGTGATCACTGCTTTTAAATTTTCAATCAATGTATCATCCACCTGACTATGATTAATATCAATGGCTAAACGCCTGGCATAATGATTCCTGGCACCATCTAAATCATAAATAGTATCCACATTAATACGGGTATTGCCGGAGTAATGATACAGACCCAGCTCACCAGACAACACAATGATAGTGTCTTTAACTAATATATCCTGATACATTTCATACTTATCGGCAAACAATAGAATTTCTTGTCGTCCACTGCGATCATCAATGGTAACAAAGGCCATTTTATCACCACGTTTGGTATTCATGGTGCGCATAGCAATGATTAAACCGGTAATGACAATATTTTGTTTCTTATCTGGACTTAATTCCATTAGTTTATGAGTGGTGAAATTACGCAGTTCCGTCAGATATTGTTCAATGGGGTGCCCGCTCAGATACAGTCCCAGAGTCTCTTTTTCTAAGCGCAGACGTTCATCTTCAGGCCATTCAGGGAGTTGTTCAAAAGTACTCTGAGCATTGCCTGAGGTACTGTCCATCGCACCCGTAGCAAAGAAGTCACCTCCGAATAAATCGTCCTGCCCGACAGCCTGAGCTTTTGAAAACTGTTCAGCTGCTTTTATCGCTTCGGGGATTGCATTTAACAATGTTGCACGAGTACAGGCAAAATCATCCAGAGCACCAGCTTTAACTAAGGTTTCCATTACCCGCTTATTACAGGGTCGTAAATCCACACGGTTACAAAAATCCTGAAGATCCTTGTATACACCGCCATTGTTACGCCCTTCAAGAATACTTTCAATAGCACCCTCGCCTACCCCTTTTATAGCACCCAGACCATAAACGATTTCATTATTATCACTGACTGAAAACTTGTATTGTGAAAGGTTCACTTTAGGCGTGGTCACTTTAACTTTAGCATCTCGACATTCTTCAATAACGACAACAACCTTTTCTGTATTATCCATATCTGCTGATAATACGGCCGCCATAAAGGCTTCAATATAATGTGTTTTTAACCAAAGTGTCTGATAAGACACCAGTGCATAAGCGGCTGAGTGAGATTTATTAAAACCATAGGCCGCAAATTTTTCCATCTGGTTAAAAATATGGGTGGCCACTTCTTTGTCCACGCCATTCTCAACTGAACCATCTTCAAAAATAGAGCGTTGCTCTGCCATGACTTCCGGTTTTTTCTTAGCCATTGCACGACGTAACAGGTCAGCACCACCCAGAGTGTAACCGGCAAGTACCTGAGAGATCTGCATCACCTGTTCCTGATACAAAATAGTGCCATAGGTGCCTTGTAGAATGCGTTCCAGTGACGGATGGGGGTATTCTACTTTTTGGCGGCCGTGTTTTCGATCAATAAAATCATCCACCATACCTGATTGTAATGGTCCAGGTCGAAACAGTGCCACTAAGGCGACAATGTCTTCAAAACAATCAGGCTGCAGGCGCTTGATCAGATCTTTCATACCTCTGGATTCAAGCTGGAAGACCGCTGTCGTATCACTGGCTTTGAGAGTCTTAAATGAAGCACGATCAGTTAAATCTATTTTTGCAATATCAATTGCCGCTTCACCTGTTTTTGCTTTTCTGGCATTGATGATCTTTAAGGCCCAGTCAATTACCGTGAGGGTTTTTAAACCCAGAAAGTCAAACTTTACCAGCCCTACAGTTTCTACATCATTTTTGTCATATTGAGTGAGAATACTCTGTGAACCTTCTTCACAATAGATGGGAGAAAAGTCATTAATATCAGTGGGCGATATAACAACACCACCAGCATGTTTACCGACATTTTTTGTGATACCTTCCAGAGCCAGAGCCATATCAATTAAGTCTTTAACAGCTTCATCATTGTCATAGCGCCGTTGTAATTCTTCTTCCTGCTCCAGTGCCTGTGAAATGGTAATACCAATATCCATAGGAATTAATTTAGCCAGTGAATCAACAAATCCATAGCCCTGCCCCTGCACTCGTCCGACATCACGAATTGCCGCTTTAGCCGCCATCGAACCAAAGGTAATAATTTGTGACACCCTATCACGGCCATAGGTTTCGGCCACATATTGAATGACTTTCTCTCGTCCATCCATACAAAAGTCAATATCAAAATCCGGCATAGAAACCCGTTCCGGATTAAGGAAACGCTCAAACAGCAGATCATATTCCAATGGATCCAGATCGGTGATGGTCATGGCATAGGCCACTAAGGAACCTGCACCAGAACCACGCCCCGGCCCTACCGGCACATCATTTTCTTTTGACCATTGGATAAAATCGGCAACGATAAGAAAGTAACCAGGGAATCCCATTTGGATAATAACGCCCAGTTCAATATCCAGACGCTCTCGATATTCTTTTACCTTCTCCTGCAAACTTTCATCCGTTAAACAGTTGTCAGCAAAAAGTTGTACTAAACGTTTGTCTAAAGCATCATGTGAGAGCTGACGAAAATAGTCATCCATACTCAAGCCATCCGGAATAAGAAAATCCGGTAAGAAATTTTCACCTAGATGCAGGGTGACATTACAGCGTTTGGCTATTTGCAGAGTATTTTCAATGGCTTCAGGAATATCAGCAAACAAGTCATTCATTTCATCACTTGATTTAAAGTACTGTTCTTGTGAATAATCATGCGGACGTTTTTTATCTCCAAGGACTCGCCCCTGATTAACACACACTCGTGCATCATGAGCCGCAAATTCATCCTCTTTTAAAAACCGTACTGCATTGCTTGCCACTACAGGGAGATTAAATCGTTCGGCAAGTGCAACAGCATGATGCAAAAACGTTTCATCACCGGCACGGGAGGTTCTTTGCAATTCAAAATATAAACTATCCGTAAATAAATTTTGATAAAATGCTAATGCCTGCTCAGCTTCTTTTACTTTTCCATCCAGCAATAATAAACCGACATCACTTTGTTTGCCGAGTAATACAATAAAACCCGTTGAATGCTCAGCTAGCCAGCTGTATTCAATCATGGCTCGACCAAGATACTGCCCTTGTAAATAACTCTGTGAAATTAGTTTTTTTAGATTGAGATAACCATCATTGTCCTTGCATAAAAGTAATAAACGAAAGGGTTTTGTGGGTTCATCATCATTTTTTAACCATAAATCAGCACCCAGAATCGGCTTAATTCCAGCACCCAGACAAGCTTGATACACTTTAACCAGCGCATAAAGATTACTTTGATCAGTAATAGCAATGGCAGGCATTTGTGCTTCCTGAACTGCTTTAATCAGTGGTTTAAGACGCACAATACCATCGACTATAGAAAATTCTGTATGAAGATTTAAATGAATAAATTGATTGGACATAACTCTGGAAGCCTTATGTATAAAATAATTGCAGATGCTTTTAACGTGCGGGGTCGGAGTCAAATGGCATTTCCTACCTAACATTGATTGATAATTTTTTGTACTGGTTTATAACTTTTTCGATGGATTGGGCTTATACCCAGTATCTGTAATGCTTCAATATGAAGTTTGGTTGGATAGCCTTTATGTTTGGCAAAACCATAGCCGGGATAGGTTTTATCCAGAGCGATCATTTCATTATCACGAGATACTTTTGCCACTATTGAAGCAGCACTGATAGCAGCGACTTTTACATCACCTTTAATCACCGCTTCACAGGGATATGGGATCTGCGGACAAAACTTACCATCCACCAATACCCTGTCAGGAACAATATCCAAGCCGGTAACTGCACGCTGCATGGCCAGCAAAGTAGCATGAAAAACATTAAGCTCATCCACTTCTTCATGTTCCGCTCTGGCAATAAAATAACACAGGGCTTTTTCCTTAATTTGCTCTGCTAATAGGGATCGTTTTTTTGCAGTCAGTTTTTTTGAGTCATCTAAACCTGCGATAGGATTATCTGGGTCAAGGATCACTGCCGCAATGACAACAGCACCCGCCAGAGGACCGCGACCGACTTCATCAACACCAGCAATATATCCGGTTAAATTTGAGTATTGGGGATCAAAGCTCATATAAGACTCTGCATTATTCTGTAATATAACGAAAAGCTAAGACAGCTTATCATGCTCTTTAAGATATTCTATCAGTGCCTGTACAGCCATGTTATCGGCGTCTTGACGCAGTAAGGTATGAATATCATTAAAAACTTCCAGCTTACTTTGCCATAGCTTATTTTTTGATAACAGGCTAAGTAATTTAGGTGCTAACACTCCAGAGCGTACTTCATTCTGGGTAATTTCTTCAACCAGAGCATCTCCTGCTAAAAGATTAGGTAAGGAGTAATAAGGTACTTTCAGCAGACGCTTGGCAATCCAATATGTTATAGGCGCCAGCTTATAGGTGACCAGCATCGGTTTTTTTAACAGCATCGCTTCAAGTGCTGCGGTTCCGGAAGCCAGAAGAACAGCATCCGATGCGGCCATGACATCTCTTGACTGCCCATCATATAATACAAAATGTGACCGTATATCTTCTTTTTTTGCAGCCTGAGCAAGCTCTTGTTCAAGCTCTTTCTCAAAAAAGTGCCGTGTCTTTTGATTAACAAATGGAAGAATAAAAATCAGATTCGGTCGAACATGTAAGCAATGAAGAAATGTTTCAATAAAGGGCTTTGCCAGTCGTGTGACTTCTGACATTCGACTCCCAGGCAAAACGGCAATAACAGATTGTTCAGATTTTACTTCAAGCTGTATTCTTTCTCGAGCCTGATTGATATCAATATCCAGATCAATTTCATCGGCCAGAGTATGACCTATGTATTTGACAGAGATATTATGATTTTCATAAAATCTTGCTTCAAAAGGAAACAAGGTCAGCATCAAATCAACTGCACGAGAAATTTTACCCAAACGGTATTGACGCCAGGCCCATACCGATGGACTGACATAATGTATCGTACCAATACCTGCTTGTTTGAGTGTTGCTTCTACTAGCAGATTAAAATCAGGCGCATCAATGCCAATAAACACATCAGGGGGGTTATTAATAAAGTGGCTAATCAATTCTTTGCGAATAGATGAGAGCTCACGATAATGAGCAAGTACTTCTACCAAACCCATTACGGATAGTTTTTCTGCAGGATAAATGGCCTTGCAGCCAGCTTCAATCATCAATGGTCCGGCAATACCTTCAAATTGTGCATCAGGATATTGTATTAACAGCGCCTTAATTAATCCGGCAGCAAGAATATCACCTGAAGCCTCACCGGCAATAATGCCAATGCGCATTAGCGAATTATTCCCCGATTAACATTGTTTTCCAGAAAATCAATCATAGGTGCAAGCTCAGCACAGTTAGTTGCTAATTCATTGATTTCACTAATGGCATCATCCAAAGTCAGGTTTGAACGATAGAGTGCTTTATAAGCATTACGGATTGACCTTATCGTGTCAGTAGAAAAACTCTGACGCTTTAAACCTTCAATATTAAGCCCATGCGCCCTGGCCATATGTCCTGAAACCATAATATAAGGCGGTACATCTTTAGAGATAACACTATTCATTGCGGTAAAGGCGTATGAACCAATGGTACAAAATTGGTGTATCAGTGAAAAGCCGCCCAGAATGCCATGACTATGAATATTGACATGCCCAGCAAGTGCCACATTATTAGCTAAAATAATATTGCTGCCTAAAATACAGTCATGGGCAATATGCACATAGGCCATAATAAGATTATCATCACCCAATAATGTTGCGCCGCGATCCTGAATAGTGCCGCGATTTAAGGTAGTAAACTCACGAATGACATTTCTGTCACCGATTTCCAGTGTTGTATCTTCACCCTGATATTTTTTATCCTGCGGCGCTTCACCAATCGAACCAAACTGATAAAAGGTATTGTCTTTACCAATAGAGCTAGGACCATTAATAACCACGTGCGAGCCAATTTTATTGCCCGTATCAATTTTAACTTTTTTGCCAATAACCGTATAAGGACCGATTTCTATATCATCTGGCAGTTCAGCAGAGGGATCAATTATAGCGGTAGGATGAATTCGTTGTTGTGACATCTGTTTCAGGCATCTCTCTCAGCACACATTAATTCTGCAGAAGCGACGATATTATCATCGACAGTTGCTACGGCTTTAAACTTCCATACACCACGCATATTCTTAATCACTTCAACCTTCAGCATTAATTGTTCGCCTGGATTAACAGGACGCTTGAATCGTGCTTTATCAATACCCAGCAGATAATAT
The DNA here is from genome assembly GCA_023864145.1 of Thiohalomonas sp. Classification (GTDB taxonomy): domain Bacteria; phylum Pseudomonadota; class Gammaproteobacteria; order GRL18; family GRL18; genus GRL18. The sequence continues at coordinate 6,803 of JAIVER010000008.1, forward strand.
AGAGATTCACCGTCAGGCTTAGATTCTGTAGATTTATAGGCTAAAATCCCTGTTGCCTGAGCCAGAGCTTCAATCACTAAAACACCCGGTAAAATAGGTTTTTGAGGAAAGTGTCCCGTAAACTGAGGTTCATTATAGGTCACATTTTTAAGGGCTAGTAATGATTTTCCTGGTTCAAAATCAATCACTTTATCTACTAAGAGAAATGGATAGCGATGTGGAAGGTGTTCCAATACATCATTAATATCCATTGAGTTAAGTTGCTTTTCCATTTTGTTCTTCTTTATTAAAGCTTATAAATAACTAAAAATTATTCTTACAGGTATAGGGTACTTTTTAAGTAATGTAAGTTAACTGATTTAAAACCTGTTTAAAGGCTATTGTTTTTTTTCTAATTCGCTCAAGCGTCGAGCCATTTTGTCCAATTGTTTAAAGCGAACAAAATTTTTATGCCATTGTGTATTTTCCTGTAACGGCGTTCCTGATGAATACACACCCGCTTCGGTAATCGATTTTGTCACCAGTGAGGTTGCGGTAATATGAACATGATCAGCAATTTGCAAATGTCCCAGAATACCTGCTCCGCCACCAATAGCGCAATATTGACCAATGGTAGAACTTCCTGCAATACCAACACAGCCTGCAATCGCCGTATTTTTACCTATCCGGACATTATGAGCAATTTGAATCAAGTTATCCAGTTTAACACCATTTTCAATAATAGTATCTTCAATAGCACCACGATCAATGGTAGTATTTGCACCAATTTCTACCTCATCACCAATGATAACACGACCTAATTGCGGCATTTTGAACCAATGCCCCTGCTCATTTGCAATACCAAAACCATCACTGCCAATAACTGCACCAGAATGGATGATACATTGTTCTCCTATTGATACATTAGAATAAATTGAAACATTGGGATAGAGTATGCTGTTATCACCAATTTTTACATCATCAGCAATACTGCAACCCGCAAGCAGCCTGACATTATCACCGATTTGAGAGCCTAAGCCTACAACGACATGGGCACCAATACTGGTATTCTTACCTATGCTGACATTATCTTCTATCACTGCAGTTGATGCAATTTCAACTTGCTCAGTTATGGGTTTTGTCAGCCAGGTCGCTATTTTAGCATAGGCCAGATAAGGATCTTTTGATAAAATGGCACTGCTTGGGCAATCAGCCAAATCATCTGGATGGAGTATCACAATTGAGGCTTTAGTTGTTGCTAAAAACTGGTGATATTTTCGGTTTGAAAAAAAGCTCAGATCATTCTTATTTGCATGTTCAAGCGTAGCAATACCTGAAATACAGACGCCAGGATCACCATGGCTATTTGCACCAATCACATTGGCCAGCTCTATTAGACTGGCTTGTCGTGTAGGGATAGACATTTGTTAAAATAGGTACCTTAGTTATTTACCTTAGCGACTAAACATGACTATTTACCAGAGTACTGTTTTTTTAATTGAGCTAGAATTTTATCCGTAATATCAATCTGCTTACTCGCATAAATAACACCTTCACTAATGATTAAATCATATTTTTCTTTTTGAGCAATGGTTTGAATTGATTTTAGAACTGCTTTTTGTAGTTTGAGCAACTCTTCATTTTGACGGATACTGACATCTTCTTTAAAAGCCAATTTATCACGCTCAAGATCTCGTCTTAATGAAGTGATTTTTCTTTTTAACTTGTTAAGCTCTGCACTGGACAAAATAGCAGCATCTTTCTTTAACTTCTCTTCATTTTTAAGGATCTGCTTTTGCAAACTCACTAAAGATTTATCCCGTTTAGAAAATTCTTTTTGTAGTTTATTACGAGCTGATTCCGCCTGAGGTGCTTTTTGTAATAGTTTGGCCTGATTGACAAAAGCAATTTTTTGCTCCGCATAAGCAAATGACACGGAGAAAAGCAATGTGATTAAAATAAATAATCGAGTATATGCAATCATTTTTTTTCCTAAAAGTTTATATAATTTCGGTGTACAAATTCTATGTACAACAGTAGTATGCTACATTCTTTTCAATATTACGAATAAGTATTAAAATTAAAAAGTAGTTTAAAAGTTTTGACCAAAAGAGAACTGAAAGGTTTCAGTATCATCGGCATCTTTTTTATTTAATGGTGCGGCAAGACTCACTCTTAATAAGCCAAAGGGACTTAACCATGCCCCGGCAATACCGGTAGTATAGCGTAATTCTCCTACATCAAAATCACCGGCTTCCTCAAAGACATTACCCACATCAAAGAATCCACTCAAACGATAAGCTGAAGAATCCTTAACAAAAGGTACTGGTAAGATAACTTCTGCATTAGCTATAACTTTTAGCTGACCACCAAGAGGATCTCCTGTTGGCTGAAGTGTAAAAGGATCACGACCACCGATACTTGGTATATCATGCGGCGTATCATCTCTTGGGCCTAAAGTATTGCTCTTATAACCCCGGACATCGCTCATTCCACCGGCATAATACTTCTCAAAAGGTGGAAATGAATCGCCGCCCAAGGTACCTGCGTAACCAATATTCCCCTTTAACATCAAAGTTGTCGTTCTTGATAAGGGGAAAAAACGCTGTTGGACATAATTAATATGATAGAAGATCAGGTCACTGCCCGGCAATGCCATGTCACCTGATAAACGCTGCAGAGCCCCACGAGTCGAAAAAATAGACTTGTTTCGACTATCATGAGACCAGTTGGCAGAAAATCTTAGCGTATTAAATTCATCACCCTCATCAACAACAAACTTAAGAATATCATAAGAGGTCAATATAAGATCACTAGGTAAATCAATCTGAGTATTTTCAAAGTCCAGACCAAAGCCAATGCGATCAAATTCATTGATAGGCACACCAAAACCAATACCAAAACTGATATTATCTGTCGCATAATTAGATAGATTCTCTTCTTCCAGATCTGTTTCACGCCAACTAAAACGCCAGGTTCTACTAATGCCATCATCAGTAAAATAAGGATCGGTGACATTAAAACTATAAAGGGTATTAGCATCACTGGTATTAGCAGCAATCGCATAGCGATTACCGGTACCTAAAAAGTTACTCTGAGCAATACTAAAATTAAAAATAACGCCTTGAGATTGTGAAAATCCCATACCCGCATTAATACTACCCGTTGATTGCTCTTCGACAGTATAGACAATATCAACCAAATCTGAAGCGCCCGGTACCGCTGGTGTTTCAACACTGACTTCCTTAAAAAAACCTAATCGCTGCAGACGTTGTTTTGAACGTTCCACATCGGTGGTTGAAATCCAGGTATTTTCAAACTGACGTAATTCACGGCGAATAACTTCATCAGATGTATTAGTATTACCAACAACATTCACACGACGTACATAAACACGATTACCCGGATCAACAAAAAAGGTCAAACTCACTTCTTTTGTTTTGTCATCAACCTGAGGAATAGGATTAACATTAGAGAAGGCATAGCCTGCTTTACCCAGCAGATCAACAATCGATTCACTGGTCCGGGTAATATGCGTTCTGGAGAAAAACTGTCCTTTTTTAATTTCAACCACAGGGAAAATCTCTTTGGGAGCAATAATCAAATCACCCGCCAGCTTGACTTCTTTTATAATGTATTTATCACCTTCAGAGAGATTGATAGTAATATAGATATGCTTTTTATCGGGAGTAATGGCAACCTGAGTTGATTCAATTTTAAAATTAATATAACCACGGTCCAGGTAAAAAGAACGTAGTTTTTCCAAATCACCTGCTAATTTTTGCTTGGCGTATTGATCGGTTTTAGTATAAAAAGAAAATAAAGTCGGTGTGGTCAGCTCTAATTCATCTAATAACTCTTCTGTTTCAAATACTTTATTACCCACAATATTAATTTGATGAATAGTGGTTACTCGCCCCTCTGACACTTCTATTTTGATACCGACACGATTACGTTCTAATGCTGTTACTTTGGTATCAATTCTGACTGCATACTTACCTCGGGCATAATATTGACGCTTTAACTCTGCGATAAGACGCTGTAATATTGATTTATCATAAACACGGCCTTCAGCAAAACCAATTTGTTTTAATGCTTTAGTGAGTTCTTCAGTATCGAGGTCTTTATTACCTTCAAATTCAATATCGGCAATGGCAGGACGTTCAAGGACAAAAACAATCAGTGAGTTGCCTTCCTGTTCCAGACGAACATCTTTAAAAAAGCCTGTTTTATAAAGTTCACGAATGGACTTCGAGACAGCCCTGTCACCAAGTCTGTCACCCACTTTCAAAGGAAGATAATTAAATACCGTACCCGCTGAAATTCGTTGCAGACCTTCTACTTTAATATTATCAATAACAAAGGCATCCATTGCGAATACCGTTTGCACGGAAAAAATAGAGGTTATAAGAAAAACTAAAGATAAAACGGCACGTCTCATTAAGTGAGTTCCAATTAACATATTAATCTAATTCAAAATTCTTGTGAAATCATTATACAATGCAATACTCATCAGCATAACCAGTAATGTTATACCAATTTTAAGCCCTATTTCCTGTATTGCATCTGATACGGGAGAACCTTTAACCATTTCCACTAAATAAAAGAATAAATGGCCGCCATCAAGCATAGGAATAGGCAGTAAATTAATCACTCCCAGACTTAAACTGACAATCGCCAGAAAACGCAAAAAGCTTTCTATGCCCATCTGTGCAGAATGCCCGGCAACTTCAGCTATTGTGAACGGACCACTGATATTCTTAATTGAGGCATCGCCAACGACTATACTACCTAACATTTTTAATGTTAGCAGTGATAAATCCCAGGTTTTTTCAATTCCCTTACTAATTGCAGTAAAAACACCATATTGATGCATCGCATACATTGATTCAGGCAGTGGTGTGACAGACTTAGGGCGCACACCAATACGACCAATCGTTTGACTGCCTTTTTTAGCAAAGCCAATGGTTACAGGCAATTGGAAATATTGGCCATTTCTTACAATTTCAATAACAACTTTTACTCCCGTCTTATCAATAACCGAGCGAACCAGATCCCTCCAATGGTCTATAGACTGGCCGTCAATAGAGACCACCTGATCACCTGAGAGGATCCCGGCAATTGAGGCGGGTGAATCGGGTGTGACTTCACTAATAATAACATCTTCAACAGGCAGTTTTAAACTAAGTCCAATGATATTCTGAAGACTTGAAGGTTCCACATCATTATCTAACTGATCAAGCTTAAAAGTAATATTGCGTTGATCAGATAATTTAAGGATCACACTTTTACGTTCTATAAATGCCTCAAGCAATTGTTCATACACAGCATTCAGTGTGGGCGTATCCTCACCATCAACGGCAACAATCAAGTCATCGCTGCGTAAACCAGACTGCCAGGCGATTGAATTGCTGTCCAGATTACCCATAATAGGTTTAACACCTTGTATGCCCATAACAAACATAAGCCAAAAAGCAAACACAGCAAAAACAAAATTGACAAAGGGACCAGCAAGAACAATAGCAAACCGTTTATAAACGGATTGTCGATTAAAGGCTCGATGTAATTCGTCTTCAGCAACATCCCCTTCCCGTTCATCAAGCATCTTGACATAACCGCCAAGAGGAATGCTGGCAAGTATAAATTCGGTATTATCTTTTTCACCTCGAAAACGAAATAAAGGCGTACCGAAACCTATTGAAAAGCGCAAAACCTTAACATTAAGTTTTCTTGCCACCCAAAAATGGCCATATTCATGAATAGCAACAAGCAGTGCAATAGTAAAAATAAAAGCCGGTATAACGACTATAAGATTATCCATAAAACCTATATTAGCTCTCTTAAAAAATTCATTAGTTAATAGTCCACTTAGTGGTAAAAGTTAATAACCGCTATTAACAACTACAGTTAAGCGGCCTGTTGACATAGACTATCAGCAATTGTTCTTGCCTTAACATCTGCCGCTAAAATAACACTCAGCGAATCAGCCGGCACAGCAGGCAATTGTTCTATCGTCTGCTGCACAATTTGTGCAATTTGAGTAAAAGCAATTTTTTCCTGCAAAAAAGCATCCACTGCAATTTCATTAGCTGCATTTAATATGGCCGGTGCAGTTCCACCGCTGCGCAGTGCATCATAGGCTAATTTAAGACACACAAAGCGTTCAAAATCAGGCTTCTCAAAATTAAGTTGCGCAACTTTAAAAATATCTAACTGTTCAACACCAGAGTTCATACGTTCAGGCCAGGCCATTGCATGAGCAATTGGCGTGCGCATATCAGGATTGCCTAATTGCGCCAGTACGGAACCGTCACTATACGATACCATAGAATGAATCAGACTTTGCGGGTGAATAACCACCTGAATATCATCGGCTGTGGCATTAAATAAGCAGCTTGCTTCAATGACTTCGAGACCTTTATTCATCATAGTTGCAGAATCAACGGATATCTTTCGTCCCATTTCCCAGGTTGGATGCGCACAAGCCTGATCGGGTGTCACGCTCTGTAATTCATCCAGACTTTTATTTAAAAACGGGCCTCCGGAAGCGGTTAATAGTATTTTTTCAACACCAGATTCCTGTAAGTTTTGTAACGTGCTTTTATCAATACTGGTATCTACATTCGCACTGATATTATTTAGTTTTTCAGGCATTGATTGAAAGATCGCATTATGTTCACTATCAATCGGCAATAAGGTCGCACCATTTTCTTTGACTGCCTGCATAAATAAATCACCTGACATCACCAATGATTCTTTATTAGCCAATAAAATACGTTTACCGCTTCGAGCAGCTGCCAGTGATGAGCTTAATCCTGCAGCACCAACAATAGCAGCCATAACATAATCAACCTGATCCATAGACGCCACATCGTCAAGTGCATCACAGCCTGAAAAAACCTTAATGTACTGCGTCTCAGGGTTATTTCTTAAACGCTGCTGCAATTCATTAGCAGATGCGTTATCCACCATAACGGCTATTTCAGGTAAGAATTGAAGACATTGTTCATAAAGACGTTCGACATTTTTATTTGCCGTCAACGCAAAGGCATTAAAACGTTCGGATTGTCTGGCAATAACATCCAAAGTACTCGTTCCAATAGAGCCTGTAGAACCTAAAATTGCGACATTAATCATTATGATATTCTCATCAACTCAAACTGAAAAACAATTTATACCCAATCAACTTGAAAATGCAGGATCGAACACTTGGAAATTATCATTAATTCGAGAATCTAATGATTTTCCAATGCTCGGTAA